>CAKROE010000043.1 GCA_934371915.1 uncultured Blautia sp.
GCATCGGCAGGGTACAGGACAGAGAAATCACGGTCAGCTATCCGAAGAAAATAGAATTTGAGGATGCATCTGTAGATGTGGCAGCAGGTACCGTAAATCTGGATGATGATTTTTATGCAAAAAAACTGGAGGTATCTGTAGCAGCAGGAGAATTTTTAAATGATGGTGCAGTTACAGCAGAAAAAGCAGATATTACCGTAGGTACGGGAAATGTTGATCTGGAGAATCTGAACGTGCAGGATCTGGAAGCAGACTGTGGAATCGGAAACATCGATCTTGACATCAATGGGAAAGAATCAGATTATGACTATGAAATCTCGTGTTCCGCAGGTGCGGTAGATATCGGTGACAGTTCATACAGTGGTATCGGACATGAGAAAAAAATCAGTAACCCCGGAGCATCCGGAAAGATGAATCTTGACTGTGGTGTGGGAAACATCACTGTAGATTTTGAGTAATGATAAGAACAACGAAATTAAACTTTTTAGAAAGAAGGATTTTACTATGAGGAATAAACGACTTTACAAATCATCTGTTAATTACATGCTCTGCGGTGTCTGCGGCGGCATTGCAGAATACTTCGACATCGATCCGACACTGGTGCGTCTTGCATGGGTGATCCTGACCTGCTTCGGTGGTGCGGGAATCTGGGCATACATCATTGCGGCGATCATTATTCCAAAAGGCTGATAAAGGCGTATATTTTTCTGAAAAAATGTCCATACTCTGAGAAATGAAGAAAAGGAGTGGTTGGGACATGAATAAAGAAAAAGAAGTGGAATCCTATCTTAAGAATGAACTTCCGGAAGAAGAAAAGCTGAAATATGAGATCGCGCAGGAACTGGGAGTGCTGGACAAAGTACTGGAAGGCGGATGGAAAAGTCTCTCGGCAAAAGAGACCGGCAGGATCGGCGGACTCGTGGCAAGTAAACGTAAAGAAAATGAAAGATAGGACACAGAAAAGTTGCTGTGAACGGAGTGAACAGTAACACAGAAAAAACACTGTTCGGATGTTGTTCCGAATGGTGTTTTTTTGTTATAATAAAAGTGATATACTTCGGATTTATCCGCAGGCAGAAACTTATTATACAGAACAACAGAAAACAGGAGAAAATTATGGCAGATATGCAGAATGCATATGTACGACTTGATAAGGTATCCAAAATATATAAAATGGGCGAAGTTGAGATCAAAGCAGTAGACGAGATCAGTTTTGAAATATCAAAAGGAGAATTTGTGGTCATCGTCGGACCGAGTGGTGCGGGCAAAACGACTGTCCTCAATATCCTGGGAGGTATGGACACTGCGACGAAGGGAACGGTGCTGGTGGATGGCAAAAATATAGCAGATTACAACAGCCGTCAGCTAACTGCCTATCGCCGGGATGACATCGGATTTGTGTTTCAGTTTTATAATCTGGTGCCGAACCTTACTGCACTGGAAAATGTAGAACTCGCCATGCAGATCTGTAAGAATCCTCTGGATGCAGGCAAGGTATTGAGAGAAGTAGGGCTTGAAGACCGTATGGGAAACTTTCCGGCGCAGCTTTCCGGCGGAGAGCAGCAGCGAGTGTCCATCGCACGCGCACTTGCCAAGAATCCGAAGCTTCTTCTTTGTGATGAACCGACGGGTGCGCTCGATTATCAGACCGGTAAAGCAATATTGAAGCTTTTGCAGGATATGTGCCGTCAGAAAGGGATGACTGTAATTGTCATTACACATAATTCGGCACTGACCCCAATGGCTGACCGCGTAATTCATATTAAGAATGGAACGGTTTCCGCGATGAAAATGAACGAGCATCCTACACCGGTGGAGGAGATCGAATGGTAGGAAAGACATCTGGAGCAAGGAAAAGAAAACAGAGAAAAAAAGCACTGCATAAGGATTTTTGGATGGAAGTTCGCAAGAGCCGGGCGCGATTTATTTCAATCTTCTGTATTGTTGCGCTTGGTGTCGCCTTTTTTTCCGGTATTCAGGCTGCATCTCCGGATATGAGATTATCAGGTGATGCTTATTACAATACATCAAAACTGATGGATCTCAAGATCGTCAGTACAATGGGGCTTACGGAGGATGATGTGAAAGCAGTGCAGGAGCTTTCGGGAGTCGGAAGTGTGGAAGGTGCATATTCTACGGACGTGATCTGTGGAGAAAACGATTCACTGAAAGTCCTTCATGTGGAATCTTTAAATAAAGAAGTCAATCAGCTTACCCTGACAGAAGGCAGTCTTCCGGAAAAAAGCGGCGAATGTTTTCTGGATTCTACGTTTGCGGCATCGCAGGGATACGAAGTGGGCAGTAAGCTTGTAATCCGGCAGGAGGGAGATGATGATCTTCTGAAGACGGAAGAGTACACGGTCACAGGTATCGGAAAGAGTCCGCTGTACATTTCTTTTAACAGAGGTAATACAACGGTCGGTTCCGGAGAGGTGAATGGATTTGCCTATGTACTTCCGGATGATTTTGACTCGGAGGTTTTTACACAGATTTATGTGCGTGCACATGAGGTAGAAAAGGTCACCAGCTATACCGATGCATATGAAAATCTGATTGACAAGATTCAGAAAAAAGTAGAGGGGATCGAAGCGGAGCGCTGTCAGATCCGTTATGATGAGGTCATGGCGGAGGCACAGGACAAGATTTCCGATGCAGAAAAAGAGTTAGAAGACGGTAAGAAGGAAGCTGACGAAAAGCTTGCCGATGCGAAGAAGAAACTGGGCGATGGCGAAAAAGAGCTGAAAGACGGCGAGAAGAAATATAACGACGGCAAAAAGCAGCTTGAGGATGCCCGAGGAGAGCTGGAAGACGGTAAAAAACAGCTTGGCGATGCGAAGAAGCAGATCAGTGACGGCAGAAGCCAGATCGCATCTGCGAAAGAAGAAGCGGCAGATGGCAGATCACAGCTTGAGGATGCCCAGAAAAAACTGGACGGGGGCTGGAAAAAGTACAATACCGGAAAGACGAAATATGATGAAGGCAAAGCAAAATTTGATGTGGCTAAGAAGAAGTTCGAGGCAGGCAAACAGAAGATTGCAGATGCAAAAGCGGAGTTAGAGCAGAAGCAGCAGGAGCTGACAGCAGGTATTGCACAGGTAAAAGCCGGACAGACTACAGTGGATACACAGATCGCACAGCTTAATACCCAGATTCCGCAGCTTGAGATGGGAATCAGTCAGCTGGAAGCTGCTGCCGCCGGACTTACCGGGGCGCAGCAGGCAGTGGAGACGGCACAGAGCGCGGTCAGCCAGGCGCAGGATGCAGTAAATGCGGCACAGACCGCTTATGATGAAGTAAAGCAAAAAGCAGATGCCGGAGATGAAGAAGCGGAGGCGCAGCTTGATGCGCTTGCGCAGAATCTTTCAGAAGCGCAGGCAGCACTTGGAGATGCAAATACAGCATTTAAAACCGCACAGGCGACACTTGGTGCATGCCAGCAGGCAGCTGCACAGAAAACAGAGCTTGAGAACAATCTGGCGGCCGCAAACAGTGGACTGGCGACACTTCAGGCAAAGAAGACCGAGCTTGAAGGAACACTTGCAACGCTCAATGAAAACCAGAAACAGATCGACAGCGGCCTTGCAACGCTTAATGCGCAGGAGGAGAAGCTTGCTCCGGCCCAAAAAGAACTTGATGCAAACGAAAAGACGCTTGCTGCCAGCAAAAAGAAGCTGGATGCAAGTCTTAAGAAACTTGAGAGCAGTCAGAAAAAACTGGATGCAAACCGTGCAAAACTTGATTCTGCGGATGCACAGATTGCAGCAAATGAAGCAAAACTCGATTCCGGCGAAGCGGAGATCGCAGCAAATGAGAAGAAGCTGACTGACGGCGAAAAAGAAATTAAAGAAAATGAAGAAAAGTTAAAAGATTCCGAACAGAAATTAAAAGATGCCCGCAAGGAGCTGGCAGACGGAAAGAAAGATTATGAAGACGGCAAAAAGGACGCGCAGGATGAGATCAAAGACGGCCGGCAAAAAATAGACGATGCAAAGAGTGAACTGAACGAGCTGGAAAAACCGGAGTGGATCATCACAGACCGTAACGGACTTCCGGAGTATTCGGACTATGGAGATAATGCAGACCGAATCAAAAATATCGGTGAGGTTTTCCCGGTGATCTTTTTCCTGGTCGCTGCGCTGATCAGTCTTACGACCATGACGCGAATGGTCGAAGAACAGAGAACACAGATCGGAACGATGAAGGCACTGGGCTACAGCAAGATCCATATTGCCTCGAAGTATTTAAGCTATGCATTTCTGGCGACGGCAGGAGGCAGTATTGTCGGTATCCTGATCGGCGAAAAGATACTGCCGTTTATCATTATCAAAGGATATGGAATGATGTATCACAATGTGGATAAAACACTGCAGATCCATTATGAACTTAAGTATGCACTGACAGCTTCGGTGGCGGCACTGATCTGTACTGTCGGGGCAACTGTATTTTCATGCTATCGTGCGCTGGCAGAGACACCGGCATCCCTGATGCGACCGCCGGCACCAAAAGAAGGCAGGAGAATCCTTCTGGAGCGGATGCCGTTCCTGTGGAAACACCTGAATTTTACATGGAAATCCTCTCTTCGAAACCTGTTCCGCTACAAGAAACGTCTGTTTATGACAGTTTTCGGAATTGCAGGAAGTATGGCACTGATGATGGTCGGTTACGGAATCCGGGATTCAATTTCTGATATTGTAAAGATTCAGTATACTGACCTCCAGCATTATGATGCGATGATCATATCGGACGATGATGCGACTGACGCAGAGAAAAAGGAACTGCAAAGCTATCTGGAGAAGAATGAAGATCTGGATCATTATACAAATATCCAGCTTACCAAGCTTACCGCGCCGAACGGAAAATCAAATTTAAGTGTGTATGTTTATGTACCGGAAGATCTGGAAAACTTCAAAAAAGATGTTACTTTACAGAACCGTGTCACGAAGCAGTCTTATGAGTTGCCAAAAGAAGGTGCGGCAGTCAGTGAAAAAACAGCGACACTTCTCGACTTAAAAGTCGGAGATGAACTGACATTGAAAAAAGAGGACAAAGAATACAAAGTAAAGATTTCCATGATCACCGAAAATTATGCCGGACATTATGCATACATGTCTTCACAGGTATATGAAGAAATCTTTGGTGAGAAACCGGATTATAGTGACATTGTATTTACGGTAAAGGACAAGTACAAAGATCAGCTTGAAGAAATCGGACAGAAGATCATGGAATCACCGGCCGTCTTAAGCATCAGTTACACATCAAGCACAGTAGATATGGTAGACCGCATGCTGAGTACGCTGGGAAGCGTAATCGTAGTACTGATCGTATCCGCCGGAATGCTGGCATTTGTTGTTCTTTATAATCTGAACAATATTAATATTACCGAGAGACAGAGAGAACTTGCGACACTGAAAGTCCTGGGCTTCTTTGATATGGAAGTTTCGCAGTATGTTCTGAGAGAAAATATTCTTCTCACGATTGCAGGAATCCTTGCAGGATCGGGATTTGGTATTCTGCTGCACCGTTATATCATTGTGACGATTGAGGTGGATGCCGTCATGTTCGGACGAAATATCCGGCCCGCCAGCTTTTTATACTGCGCTGTGCTCACCTGCATTTTCTCGGTGATCATAAACATCTTTATGCACAACAAACTGAAAAAGATCGACATGGTCGAATCACTGAAATCTGTAGAATAAGTATACAGATGACTACAAGGAACCCCATAATCTGTGAAAAATATGCAATCCGTCTTGACAAGGCGAAAAAATGCAATTACAGTAGATGGGAGATGCTTTTTTTAATCAGGAGGACATTATGAGCAAAGAACTTGCAAAGACATATGACCCGAAGGGTCTGGAAGACCGCCTCTATCAGAAATGGATGGATAACGGATACTTCCACGCAAAAGTAAATCCAGATAAAAAACCGTTTACCATTGTTATGCCGCCGCCGAACGTAACCGGACAGCTTCATATGGGACATGCACTTGATGAGACCATGCAGGACATCCTGATCCGTTTCAAGAGAATGCAGGGTTATGAAGCTCTGTGGCAGCCGGGAACCGATCACGCTGCAATCGCAACAGAGGTTAAGGTTATTGACAAACTCAAAAAAGAAGGAATCGACAAACACGACATCGGCCGTGAGGAATTCCTGAAACATGCATGGGCATGGAAAGAAGAGTACGGCGGAAAGATCATCAACCAGCTCAAGAAGCTTGGTGCATCCGCTGACTGGGAAAGAGAACGTTTTACAATGGATGAAGGCTGCTCCAGGGCTGTACAGGAAGTATTCATCCGTCTATACGAAAAAGGATTTATCTACAAAGGTTCCAGAATCATCAACTGGTGTCCGGTATGCCAGACTTCTATTTCCGATGCAGAAGTTGAGCATGAGGATCAGGACGGATTTTTCTGGCACATCAATTATCCGATCGTAGGTGAAGAAGGTCGTTTTGTAGAAATCGCGACTACCCGTCCGGAGACACTTCTCGGAGATACTGCGGTTGCAGTAAACCCGGAAGATGAGAGATATAAAGACCTGATCGGCAAGATGCTGAAACTGCCTCTTACTGACCGTGAGATTCCGGTGATCGCTGACGAATATGTAGATAAAGAATTCGGAACAGGCTGCGTTAAGATCACACCGGCACATGACCCGAATGACTTCGAAGTAGGCAAACGCCACAATCTTGAAGAAATCAACATCCTGAATGATGATGCTACTATCAATTCTCTCGGCGGCAAATACGCAGGCATGGACCGTTATGAGGCACGTAAAGCCATGGTTGCAGATCTGGATGCACAGGGTCTTCTTGTGAAAGTCGTTCCGCACAATCACAGCGTCGGTACACATGACCGCTGCGGTACGACCGTAGAACCGATGATCAAACCGCAGTGGTTTGTACGTATGGACAAGATGGCACAGGCAGCTATGGATGCGCTGAAACCGGGCGAACTGGAATTTGTTCCGCCAAGCTTTGGCAAGACTTATCTGCACTGGCTTGAAAATATCCGTGACTGGTGTATTTCCCGTCAGCTCTGGTGGGGACACAGAATCCCGGCTTATTACTGCGATGAGTGCGGTGAAGTTGTCGTTGCAAAAGAAATGCCGGAGAAATGCCCGAAATGCGGATGTACACATCTGCATCAGGATGAGGATACTCTGGACACATGGTTCAGTTCTGCGCTGTGGCCGTTTTCCACACTTGGATGGCCGGAGAAGACACCGGAACTTGAGTATTTCTATCCGACGGATGTTCTTGTAACAGGCTATGATATCATCTTCTTCTGGGTTATCCGTATGGTATTCTCAGCACTTGAGCAGACCGGAGAAGTTCCGTTCCATCATGTACTGATCCACGGACTTGTACGTGACTCACAGGGACGTAAGATGAGTAAATCTCTCGGAAATGGTATTGATCCTCTGGAAGTTATTGATAAATACGGTGCGGATGCACTGCGTCTGACTCTGATCACAGGTAATGCACCTGGAAATGACATGCGTTTCTACTGGGAGCGTGTAGAGTCCAGCCGTAATTTTGCAAACAAAATCTGGAATGCATCCCGGTTCATTATGATGAATCTGGAAGGCAAGACTGTAACAGAGCCGGCAGATCTGAATGCTCTTTGCTTTGAAGACAAATGGATTCTTTCCAAACTGAACACTGTGATCCGCGACGTTACAGAAAACATGGACAAATATGAGCTTGGAATCGCTGTACAGAAAGTTTATGACTTCCTGTGGGATGAGCTTTGTGACTGGTACATTGAGATGGCGAAGGTCCGTCTCTGGAAAGCAGACGAAGATCCGAAAGCGGCAAACGATGCTCTCTGGACTTTAAGAACAGCCCTGACTGAAGGTCTGAAACTTCTTCATCCGTATATGCCGTTTATCACAGAAGAAATCTACTGTACACTTCTTCCGGAAGAAGAATCCATCATGATTTCCGACTGGCCGGTATATCAGGAAGCATGGGCATTCCCGGAAGCCGAAAAAGCAGTTGAGAGCTTTAAAGAAGCTGTCCGCGGCATCCGTAATACACGTACTGAAATGAACGTACCGATGAACCGCAAGACCAGCCTTCACATTGTCGGAAAAGATGCTGAGACATGTGCAAGATATGAAGCATGCAAGAAATCCTTTGTGAACCTTGCCTTTGCAAAAGAAATCCTTGTACAGGAAGGCAAAGAAGGCATCGGTGAGGATGCAGTATCTGTAGTTGTATCCGATGCAGTCGTTTATATGCCGCTTGAAGATCTGGTTGACCGCGAAAAAGAGATGGAACGTCTGAAGAAAGAACAGGATCGTCTCACAAAAGAGATCGCAAGATGTCAGGGAATGCTGAACAATCCGAACTTTGTAAACAAAGCTCCGGAAGCAAAAGTAAACGCGGAAAAAGAAAAACTTCAGAAATATGAAGAAATGATGGAAAAAGTAAATACACAGCTTACACAGATGGACAAATAATAAAGGAGCATTTGGATGAGATTGTATAAAGTGTGCAATAAGATTTCTTTGCTGCTTCATGCACTTGGCAGTGCCGCCGGATACTTCCTGATCGAAGCAATCAGCCGCCATTCTTTCGTCGAGGCATGGAATTATATGACGGGAAAACCGCTGGTATTTGCATACAATGCGGGACTGATCTTTGTCACCAGCCTGATCGCGTATCTGTTCCGCCGGAGGACATTCTGGCGAGTGCTGATCGCAATATTCTGGCTGCTTCTCGGAATCACAAACGGCATAATCCTTGCAAACAGGGTTACACCGTTTACCGGTCCCGATCTGCATCTTCTGACGGATGGTATGGCTATCTTAAACAAGTATCTGCCTGCATGGGGTGTGATAATTGCATTGATCGTGCTGGGACTGTTTGTCCTTATTCTTCTGGCACTTCTTGTCAGGGGGCCGAAATATAAACGCAGAGTGAAGTTTCGCTATGATCTTTTGATGGTAGTTGTCGCTGTTGCGGCATTTGCAGGAATCACGCAGCTCGCCCTGGAGAAGAGAGTACTTTCCAATTACTTTGGTAATATTGCATTTGCCTATGAGGATTACGGATATCCATATTGTCTGGCAGTTACGATCTTTGATACAGGAATCAGCTGCCCGAGGGATTATTCCGAAAAGGAGATCCAGAGAATTGAAAAGACGGAAGATAATCTCCCGGCAACCAGCGAGAGCAGTAAGCCGAATATCATTTTCCTGCAGCTGGAATCTTTCTTTGATCCGACGCTGGTCAATTATCTGAAGATTTCGGAAGACCCGATTCCGAATTTCCGGAAACTTATGAAGGAGTACACCTCCGGTTATTATAAAGTTCCGTCCGTAGGTGCCGGTACCGCAAATACCGAGTTTGAATCAATCACCGGTATGAGTCTGCATTATTTCGGACCGGGTGAGTATCCGTATAAGAGTATCCTGAAAGAAACGACTTGCGAAAGTGCGCCTTATGTACTGAAAAATCTGGGTTATACCACACATGCGGTACATAACAATGAAGCCAACTTCTATGGAAGAAGGAGCATTTTCCCGAATCTTGGATTTGACACATTCACTTCGGCAGAATATATGCCGGAGGAAGACGACAAGAATCCTCTCGGCTGGACCAAAGATGAAGTTCTGACAGATGAGATTCTTAAATGTCTGGATTCTACAGAGGGATCGGATTATATTTATACGATTTCCACACAGGGACATGGCGCTTATCCGGAAGAACAGTTGATTGATGACCCGGAGATCACTGTTACCGGTGCAGCAACCGAAGCACAGAATAATCAGTGGGAATACTACTGTAACGAAATCCATGAGATGGATAATTTTGTAAAAGAACTGACAGATGCACTTGCAGATTATCCGGAAGACGTGATCCTTGTTATGTATGGTGACCACCTTCCGACTATGGGACTGACAGTTGAAGATCTGAAAAATAAATATCTGTTCCAGACACAGTATGTTATGTGGGACAATTTCGGCATGGAAAAGAAAGACGTCAATCTGGCAGCTTATCAGATGGCGGCTGAGATAATGGACCGTGCCGGAATCCATGAAGGAACGATCTTCCGTTATCATCAGGCAAGAAGAAACACCAGAAACTATCAGGTGGATCTGGAAACACTGCAGTATGATCTGCTGTATGGAGACCGTTATTCTTATAAAGAAAACGGAGAAACTTTTGAGCGGACCAAAATGCACATGGGTCTTTATGACGTATCGTTGGATTCTATGGAACTTGTTTCAGATACGGACTTCACGTATCGACTGAAGGGGACGAATTTCACTCCGTCCAGCCAGGTAAAACTGAACGGCGAATGGGTAGATACCGTATATGTTAACCCTACGACGCTGATGATCTCGGGAACGGAGTTAAATGATTTTGACAGAGTTTCTGTTTCGCAGCGAAGTAACAGCTCGACGAGAAAAGCGCTGAGCAAGAGCTATGATCGATCGGCATATATGCTGTATTCTGAAAATAAATGGAAGCTTCCGACGGAAGAGAATGAATCCTGACGAATAAAAGATTACGATTAGTACTGGACATCTTTCACCACTCATATATAATGATATCGTAGTGTTCTGATTTTTCTAAGATCGGAACACTGCGAATACATTAGATAAAGTGGTGAATTTTTTTATGAATTACGAAGAAGCTGTTGCTTATATTGAAGAAACTCCGAAATTTACAACCAAAAACAAACTGGAGCATACAAAAGAATGCCTGAGACGTCTCGGCAGCCCCGAGGAGCATTTTAAAGTCATTCATGTAGCCGGAACAAACGGAAAGGGCAGTACCTGTGCCTTCCTGACATCAATCCTTCGCGAGGCGGGATATTCCTGCGGATTGTTTACTTCTCCGCATCTCGTTGTGATCAATGAGCGATTTCAGATCAATGAAAAAAATATTGATGATGATACGTTCCTGCATGCCTTTGAAAAAGTAAAAAAGCTTGCAGATGAGCTTGTCGCAGAGGGGAGTTATCACCCGACCTATTTTGAATTTTTGTTTTTGATGGGAATGGTGATATTTGCTGACGCAGGTGTGGATTACGTGGTTCTTGAGACAGGACTTGGTGGAAAACTGGATGCGACAACTGCGGTGGCATATCCACTGGCATGTGTGATCACATCGATCAGTTTTGACCATATGCAGTATCTGGGAAACACGATTACTGCAATTGCAGGTGAGAAGGCTGGCATCATCGTGCCGGGAGTACCGGTGATCTACGACGGCAATGATGCGGAAGCGGCAAAAGTCATCAGTGAGAGGGCACAGGAACTGGGAAGTCCATATTATGAAGTGAAGAGAGAGGATGCCGAGATTCTCCGAAACACAATGTCGGGCATTGATTTTTCGTTTAAGAATGAGTATTATGGAAATACAACATTTTCTATACCGTTTATAGCAAAGTATCAGGTTATGAACAGTATGCTTGCGCTGAAAACGATTGAGGTTATGAAGAATCATATTTCTGTATCTGAGGATGCGGTGTGCCGTGGTATCCGTGAGACACGCTGGCAGGGACGTATGGAAACTGTTCTGCCGGGTGTGATTGTGGACGGAGCGCATAATGAGGACGGTGTTGAGAAATTTGTTGAAACTGCCGCTCATTTCCAGAAAGACTATCCGCTGACACTTTTATTTTCGGCAGTGGATGACAAGGATTATACAGATATGATCCGGACAATTCTGGACAAGATCAGCTTCCGACATGTGATCGTAACACAGGTGGGCGGATACCGTAAGGTTCCGGCGGAACACCTTGCAGAGATATTTAAAGAGCAGGGATGTCCGAGTGCGGAGGCATGTGAAAATGTGGAGATGGCATTTAAGAAGGCACTTGAGCAGAAGGGCGAGGATGGTATGCTGTTCTGCGTCGGTTCTCTGTATCTGGTAGGCGAGATCAAGACGGCTATCCTGAAGGGAATCGGAAAATAAAGGAGAACGATATGATCGATTACGAAGAAGAACTGAAAAAATTTGAACCATGTCTGGATGTTACAGATGCGGAAGGCGCGATTTATGACAGAGAGCTGACGGATATTCTGGATGTACTGCAGGAAGTCTTAAGAGAAGCCAAGAGTAACCGACGGATAAAGTGAATATAAGGAGAACCACATGAACTGTATGAACTGCGGTGCATTTCTCGCAGACCGGGATCTCGATTACTGCCCGAACTGTGGATATAATGTACTGATTCAGAAAAAAGTAGATTATCTGTCCAAAGTTTTCTACAATCAGGGCCTGGAAAAGGCCAGCATCCGTGACCTTTCCGGTGCGATTGCCTGTCTGAAACAGAGCCTTATGTATGACAAACGAAATATCCGGGCACGTAATCTTCTGGGACTGGTCTATTTTGAGACGGGTGAGGTGGTTTCTGCACTCAGTGAATGGGTAATCAGCAAAAACCTTCAGCCGACGAGAAATCTGGCATCCGAATATATCAATAAACTGCAGGCAAATCCGAACAAACTTGCAGCAATCAATGAAACAATCAAAAAATACAATCATGCGCTGCTTTTGTGCAGGGAAGGACATGAAGACATGGCTGCGATCCAACTGCGCAAGATTCTTGCACAGAATTCAAAGCTGATCAAGGGTTATCACCTTCTGGCGCTTATCCAGATCAAGAATGAAGAGTGGAACCGGGCGAGAAGAACACTCAAAAAGGCGGCCAGAATTGATAAGACAAATACAACGACGCTTCGTTTCCTGCGTGAAGTAGATGAGCAGACGGGAGTGACAACAAAACTCGAAAAGAAAAATAAAAAAGGTCTGTTCCGTTCCGGAAAGATAAAAGCGGATGAAGATACAGATCTTTTGAATGTGGATCGTATGACTCCGCAGACAATATACAAAGAGCATTCACGCATTTCAGCATTCTTTATACTGGTTGCCGGTATTCTTGCAGGTGCTGCGGCATTCTGGCTGCTTGCAGTCCCGGCAATACGTCAGGGAATTTACCAGGAAGCTAACCAGCAGATCGTGCAGTACAGTGAATCTCTTGCAAGTCAGGGCGCCGAGCTCAATAAAGCACAGGGTGAAGCGAAAGAATCCGGTGATACGGTAGAGTCCGTGACACAGGAACTGACAACTGAGCAGGCAAAGAGCGAGAGCTATCAGGCACTTCTGATGGCGCTCAGCTATTATCAGCAGCAGGATATTGATGATGCAGCTGTAGAGATACAGAAGGTACACGTGGATGTCCTTACAGATGCCCAGAAGTCGATTTATACAACAATTAAGAATGCGACCGGTGTGGCAGGTATTGGTGATACAGAACCGGCGCAGACATCTTCTGACAGTGGAGACGGAAACAGTGATGATGGAAGTTATGATAATACAAGTTATGATGACGGAAGTGATTACAGTTATGATGACGGAAGCGACTACAGCGATTACAGTGGGGATTCCGGAGACGAATATTACGAATAAAATTTGACAATGAGAAGAACCTCAGATAAGGGGATGTGCCATAGGGCATGTCTCCTTAATTTTTTTATTCAGAACAGGTTAGGGGGAGTAAAAATGCAGGAAATGTATAAACTGGAGGGGACAGTACTTACTGTGGTTCTTCCGCAGGATGTGGATCATCCGGTGACGGACCTCGTGCGCCGGGAGACGGATTATATCATGAATCAGAATTATATACGCAAGATTGTTTTTGATTTTGCACATACGGAGTTTATGGACAGTTCGGGAGTGGGACTTCTGATGGGACGCTACCGTGCTCTGGGGATGCGTAAAGGCTGTATACAGGCAGCGGGAGTGAGCAGTCATATAGACCGGCTTTTGCATTTGTCCGGCCTGCATCGCTATATAGAAATTCAGAAAGCAGAGGAGGAAGAAGAATGAAAGAAAATACAAACGAAATGATTCTGGTATTTGACAGTATTCCGGCAAATGAAGGACTGGCAAGGGTGACAGCAGCTTCTTTCTGTACACAGCTGAATCCGACACTGGAAGAAGTTGCAGATCTGAAAACAGCAGTGTCGGAGGCTGTGACCAACTGTATCATTCATGGGTATGAAGGCAAAGTCAACAAGATCGAGATGAAACTGCAGTATCATGGAAATGAACTATATGTGCGTATCACAGACTATGGAATAGGAATTACAGATATAGAAAAAGCACTGGAGCCTATGTTCACATCAAAGCCGGATCACGAGCGTTCGGGAATGGGATTTACCTTTATGGAAGCTTTTATGGATGAGATACATGTAGAATCACAGCCAGGCAAAGGTACTACTGTTCATATGAAGAAGACTATTGGCAGGAAAGGATAAATGCCGGAGGATACTCTTGCCCTGCTCGGGCGCGCGCACCAGGGGGATAAAAAGGCGAGAGACCGCCTGTTTCATGAAAATACAGGGCTGATCTACTGTGCAGCAAAGCGTTTTCTCGGACGTGGTGTGGATATGGAAGATCTTTTTCAGATCGGAAGTATCGGGCTCCTGAAGGCGGTGGACAAATTTGATACATCTTATGATGTGAAATTTTCCACATATGCCGTGCCGATGATCATCGGAGAGATTAAACGTTTTCTGCGGGATGACGGTATTCTGAAGATCAGCAGATCTGTTAAAGAAAATCAGTATCGTGTCGGACGAAAAAGAGAAGAACTGGAAAAAACACTGGGAAGAGAACCAACGCTTAAGGAACTGGCAGAGGCTGCACAGATGCCGCCGGAAGAACTGGCAATGATCATGGATGCGGCAAATGATGTGGAATCTATTTATCAGATTATTTATCAGGGGGAAGGAAATGAACTCAGACTTCTGGATAAGATTCCGGAAAAAGAAAACCTCCACGACAGACTTCTGAACAAGATCTTTCTTGAAGAACTTCTCAAAAGTCTGAACGCGGAGGAAAGAAAGCTTCTTTACATGCGTTATTTCCGGGAGATGACTCAGACGGAAGTAGCAGATGAATTCGGTGTATCACAGGTTCAGATCTCGCGGATGGAGAAGAAAATTCTGAACCGGCTGCGTACAATTATTTGAATTTGATCTCTTTTCCTTCCAGACGCCACTGTCTGAATTCAGCAGAGGCTGACAGAAGAAGGTCGGAAGAAGAGTTCAGGGCTGTTTCTACAGAGTCCTGAATAACACCGATGATGAATCCTACTGCAACGACCTGCATGGAAATATCATCAGAAATACCAAACAGGGAGCATGCCATCGGAATCAGAAGCAGAGATCCGCCTGCAACACCGGATGCACCACATGCAGACAGTGCTGCAAGAAGGCTTAAGATGATTGCGGTCGGGATATCTACGTGGATACCAAGTGTAAAGGCTGTTGCCATGGTCATGACGGTGATCGTGATCGCGGCACCGTCCATGTTGATTGTAGCACCAAGCGGAATCGTTACAGAATAAGTATCACGGTCAAGGCCCATCTCTTCACAGACCTTCATATTGACAGGAATATTGGCCGCAGAACTTCTGGTGAAGAATGCGGTCAGCGCACTTCTCTTCAGACAGTGGAAAATCAGCGGGTATGGATTCTTGCGGATACACCAGTAAACCAGAAGCGGGTTGGTCACAAAGTAGATAAAGAGCATACATCCTACCAGCAGAGCAAGTAATTTTCCGTAAGTAGTGAAGATCTCCAGACCGTTTGTGGATACGGTGTTGAATACAAGACCGAAGATACCGAACGGAGCCATGTTGATGATCCAGGAAACAACAGCAGATGTTCCGTTTGCAATATCATTCAGCACATTTTTGGTCATGTCATTTGCTGCACGGAATGCAAGTCCGAGGAGAATCGCCCACGTAAGGATGCCGACGTAGTTGGCATTGACAAGGGAAGATACCGGGTTGGCAACCACATTTAAAAGAAGGTTGTTTAACACTTCAGCGATGCCCTGTGGTGCGGCTGTGTCTGTAGCTGCGGCAGTGGCCAGTGTAAGTTTTACCGGGATTGCCATGCTGGCAAATACAGCGATGACAGCGGCAAGTACGGTACTGAACATGTAAAGTATGATAACCGTCTTGATAACACCGCCGTGGGAGTTTCCTGCGTTACACAGAGAACTGATAACCAGAAAGAACACCAGCAGAGGTGCAATTGCTTTCAGGGCGCTTACAAAGACGTCTCCGAGGATGGAGATACCGGTAGCCCCCGGGACTGTGAGACCAAGGATCGCTCCGAGTACAAGTCCGACAAGGATCCTTTTGACCAGAGCAATTTCGGTCCATTTGTTCCATAACTTTTTCATATTTTCGCTCCTTTAACGTTGTAAAATGATAATAAGGTACATTATAAACGAAAAAAAGCGAGAAAGCAACAAAATTATTTTGGATCATACAAAGGATTTACAAAATGCCGGTCAGGAAGAAGATTCTTCTCTGCTGCTTTTTTCAAGGAGCGTGGTATTGATATTGTCTTCATACTGTCGCATCTGCACCTGCATCGGTGTGGGATCAGCAGAGAACTTCTTTTTCCCGAAGTGATTAAAGAAGAAAAGAACACCGGCAGCAAGCCCGATGGAATAGGAAATTTCCAGTATCGTAAATCCGTTGGAGACATTTCCGGTTACCTGCTGATAGATCTGCTTAAAAAGTGTTCCGACATCGGCATCGGTGTTGAAGGTCATGATCGAAAAAGCAGCACCGAAGAAAGAGGCAAGTGATATAAAAAACACTTTCAGGATATCAAAAACCATCTGTGATTTTCCTGGTGGCCGGTAAGTCAGGATGAAAGACGGTTCTCCGAGAGGAGTGATATCAAGATCCGGTTCCTTTTTCTGGATCAGATCGACGAGATCCATCACAGACATTGTATAACGTCCGGGAGTGCCCGGGTTTAAGCTGGTGACGGGAAGTACCCGGAGGCGGTTGAGGACTTTGGAATTGGTGCAGGAAAGTCTTGCAATGTCCTGCAGATAGACATGAGGATGTTTTATAAGAATATTCATGTCTATCTGCATATACAGGGTATCACTCATGAAATTCACCTCATTCTTTCATCTGTGGGCGGAAGATCATACTGGACAGATATGAAAAGATCAGGGCTGCGGAGACACCGAGGGCACAGGCAGTAAAACCACCGGTGAACAGTCCGAGAAATCCATCTTCGGAGATGGCTTTTGACATACCTTTCCATAAAGTATGTCCGAATCCGAGCAGCGGAACCGTAGCTCCGGCACCGGCGAAATCTGCAAATGGCTGATAGAGTCCGAGAAAGCTTAAAATGGAACCACTGCAGACGAGAAGAACCATGACGCGGCCGGGCAGCAATTTGGTTTTATCCAGAAGAATCTGAACAAGGGCGCAAATGAGACCACCGGTCCAGAATGCATTAAAATAGTCCATCAGTTTTTTCCTCCTTTGCAGGGACTGGGAATGTGTTCGAGGATGATTCCATGTGCAATGCCGGAGACGGGGGCGCCCTCGTTGTAACTTACTTTTGAGAGCATGGCACCGGTCGGAACGAATAAAACCCGTTTCAGTTCTCCGCTGGCAATACGTGGCAGAAGCCAGGCGGTGAGAACGGATGCCGCACATCCACATCCACTTCCGCCGGAATGCGTATCCTGCGACTGATTGTCGTAGATCAGAAGTCCGCAGTCCTGATGTACGGGTGAGATATCAGTTCCCTTTTCTTTCAGAAGATCAAGAAGAATACGTTGTCCGATCATACCGAGGTCACCGGTGATGATAGCATCGTAGTCTTCAGGGGAACGTGAAAAATCTTCGAGATTTCGAAAAATGGTATCACATGCTGCGGGAGCCATGCAGCCGCCCATGTTGAGTGAATCGCGAAAACCGAAATCAATCACCTTTCCGGTTGTGATGCCGGTGATCGCGGCACAGCCGTTTGCGTGGGCAAGCGGAGATGAACCGGGAAGAGAACGGCTGCGAGGCGGTTTTGTGCCAATTATACAGGCACCGCTTCCGGTTACTGTCCAGGTAGCAGAAAGCGGGCGCTGGGAACCGTAACCAAGAGGAAAGCGAAATTCTTTTTCCGCAGTTGCAAAGTGACTGGAAGTGGCGCAAAGGATATGTGCCCCATAGCCGGCAGATACAGCAATTGCTCCGAGAGAAAGAGATTCACCCATGGTGGAGCAGGCACCGTACAGTCCGTAGAACGGAATGCCCATTTCTGCAATGCCGAAAGAGGAGGCAATTGTCTGGGCGAGAAGGTCACCTGCAAATACCATGCGTATATCGTGGGGTGTAAGCCCGGCTTTTCCGATTGCGAGTGTGGCGGCTTCTTTTTGCATGGTGCTTTCTGCGCTTTCCCATGTCTTTTCGCCAAACATGGAATCTTCACAGATCATATCAAAATATTCTTTTAGCGGGCCGTCTCCTTCTTTTGGTCCGACGACAGAGGCTGTACTTTGAATATAGACCGGATCGGTAAAAGAAATACTTGCTTTTCCTGTTTGCTTTCCGACAGACATTACATCACCTCCACAAGTTGAAAAATAAAATAGATGACTCCGAGAATCCAGGAACTTAAGATTCCATAGAGAATGACAGGACCGGCAATGGTAAATATTTTGCATCCGATACCGAAGACCTGTCCTTCTGCGCGGTATTCAATCGCGGAAGCTGCAACGGAGTTGGCAAACCCGGTAATCGGTACAAGACCGCCGGCACCGCCGAATTTGCCGATTTTGGAATAAAGATTTAATCCTGTTAAGATGACACTGATCAGAATAAGGAGTAAAGAGCACCAGTTGCCGGCGGTTTCGCGGTCTGCACCGATCGTTATGGCAGTATTGAGTATAAGCTGCCCGAACGCACAGATCAGCCCTCCGGTCAGAAATGCTTTTGCCATGTTGAGCGGCAGGCTGTGCGTGGGAGTGATGCTGTTTACATATTTTTTATAGCGTTTTTGATTTTCTTTATAAATTCTTTTTTCAGGTGCCTGTTGTTTCATAAAATCATTCCTTTCCTGATAAATTTTTGGGAGATATAAAAATATTTGAGAAAAGACAGGATTTCTTTTGACTTTTGTATGTTTTATGCATATAATGAGAAGGCTTATTGCCATCTGAGAAAATAAAAAAGGGAGCATCCTGCAAATTTTCCGGCGGCAATGGCGATGATAATGACGGGAAGCCCACGGGTGAGATGAATTCTCCGGCAGAAAACGGGAAAAACATCGGCAACTTCTGCAAGGGCCAGAATCCAGCTTCCCAGAAAAATACCGGAAAAGATACCATATAAGATAAGAAAAAGGTTCCCCAGTGGGAGGGAAGGTTTAAACAGACAGAAAAGATTTCCGAGCACAATTCCGAGAAAAGTCAGGTCTTCGTACAACAGCATGTGGTCTGCAGTGTGTGTGATTCCTGCATAGCGTGGAATGATAGACAGGCCGATCATCAGACCGACAACACCGCCGGCAATAATGATACCGGAGCTTAGACCTGCGAAAATCAGAAAAATCTGCTGCCACATAACCGTACTCCTTTCGCTGAGACGTTATTTCAGAGGGAATTGATGGATATTATATGGAAATTACAAAAATTCATACGCAAATTCTAAAAAAAATATGAAAAACTGTACATTCGATTGCGCGAATAGTATAATTAAACGGAGTGGGGATAAAGAAAGTTTAAATAATATGAAAG
>CAKROE010000044.1 GCA_934371915.1 uncultured Blautia sp.
ACTACCGATAGCGCTGTCCAGGACGATGGGGATTGCTGTAAAAAACGACAAAGTAAAGAAGGATCGGCAGATATTCGCTCTATGACCTATCATAATGAGAAAATGCCCGTGCAGGTGTATGTGTATTGAATTCTGAAACATCTGCAAGAGTCCACAGAAACAATTAAACATAGAAAAACTTATACGCTAATTCCTGTCCCTGCGCACCACTACCGATAGCGCTGTCCAGGACGATGGGGATTGCTGTAAAAAACGACAAAGTAAAGAAGGATCGGCAGATATTCGATATCAGGATGCTCTGTATGTGTCTGATGAAGTACTTAGTACATAGGTTTTTGCGTTAATACAGAAAATGACACTGTCTGAGCGTAGCGAGTTTGTCATTTTCTGTATTGCATTTAGCAAAGTTCTATGTGCTTAGTACTTCCAGATACATGCTGTCGCATCCATGTATCGAATATCTGCCGATCCTTTATATACCATTTACTTTATTTTACTTAATCCCCTTCATGGACAAGCTGATTCTCTTCTTCTTCATATCCACTCCAAGTACTCTTACATCCACCACATCCCCGACAGCCACTGCCTCAAGCGGATGTTTAATATATCTCTCACTCATCTCGGAGATATGCACCAGTCCATCCTGATGAACACCGATATCCACAAATGCCCCGAAATCAATAACATTACGGACAGTTCCTTTAAGGATCATCCCTTCTTTGAGGTCTTTCATATCAAGTACATCTGTACGGAGTACCGGTTTCGGCATTTCATCACGCGGATCTCGTGCCGGTTTTTCCAACTCTTTTACAATATCGCGAAGTGTCGGCTCACCGACTCCCAGCTCTTCCGCCAGCTTCTTATAATTCTTGATCTGTTTGGAAATACCACTCAGCTTACCACCGGTAATATCTTCCGGTGTGTAACCCAGTTTTTCAAGAACTTTCTTTGCTGCATCATAGCTTTCCGGATGCACACTTGTCGCATCAAGCGGATTCTTGCCTCCGGTGATACGCGCAAAACCTGCACACTGCTCAAACGCTTTCGGTCCGAGTTTCGCTACTTTGAGAAGCTCACGGCGGCTTTCAAATCTGCCGTTTTCTTCACGGTATGCAACAATATTTTTCGCGATCACTTTACTGATGCCGGAAATATATTCCAGAAGGGATGCGGATGCTGTATTCAGGTCCACGCCGACTTTATTTACACAGTCCTCAACAACACCACTTAAAGCTTCGCCAAGCTTCTTCTGGTTCATATCGTGCTGATACTGACCGACACCGATAGACTGCGGTGTGATCTTAACCAGCTCGGCAAGCGGGTCCTGCAGACGTCTTGCGATCGAAGCCGCGCTTCTCTGTCCTACATCGAAATTCGGAAACTCTTCTGTTGCCAGTTTACTTGCAGAATATACAGACGCACCTGCCTCATTTGTGATTACGTACTGTACCTTTTCAGGAATTTCTTTGAGAAGTTCTACAATGATCTGTTCGGATTCTCTGGATGCAGTTCCGTTTCCAAGAGAAATCAGAGATACATTATATTTTTTGATCAGTTTTTTCAGAGTTTCCTTTGACGCGCGAATCTTTGCATCGTTTGTCGGCGCAGTCGGATAAATAACTGTTGTATCGAGAACCTTTCCGGTCTCATCTACAACTGCCAGCTTACATCCTGTACGGAATGCAGGGTCCCATCCGAGTACTACTTTGCCGACGATTGGAGGCTGCATCAGAAGCTGTTCCAGGTTCTTACCGAATACATGAATAGCTCCGTCCTCTGCTTTCTCAGTCAGATCACTTCTGATCTCACGCTCGATTGCCGGCGCGATCAGACGTTTGTAGCTATCCTCTACAACTTCGCGGAGAACCGGTTTTGTAACCGGATTCTCTCTGGTAATCACCTGTTTCTGAAGCCATCCCATTGCCTCGTCTTCCGGTGCGCTGATCTTGACTGTGAGCATTTTTTCTTTTTCACCACGGTTCAGTGCAAGCACACGATGTCCTGCGAGCTTTTTGATCGGTTCTTCAAATTCATAGTACATCTCATAAACAGAAGATTCCTCAGGATTTTTGGCTGCGGATACTACAGTTCCTTTGTCCATGGTAAGTTTACGGAGATAGATACGGTAATCTGCCTCATCAGAAATATGCTCTGCGATAATATCTTTTGCACCATTGATTGCATCTTCTACAGTCTCTACACCTTTTTCTTCTGATAAAAATGCCTTTGCCTCTTCTTCAAGAGATTTATTTGTCATCTGAAGCATAATGATGTTTGCCAGTGGCTCCAGACCTTTTTCCTTTGCTATGATTGCACGTGTACGACGTTTTGGACGATAAGGACGATAAAGATCCTCAACGACCACAAGTGTCTGCGCATCCAGAATCTGTTTTTTCAGTTCCTGCGTCAGTTTTCCCTGTTCCTCGATGCTTCCGAGCACCTGATTTTTCTTGTCTTCCAGATTACGAAGATATGTCAGTCTTTCGTGAAGTGTACGAAGCTGTTCATCATTCAGAGAACCGGTAGCTTCTTTACGATAACGGGAAATAAAAGGAATTGTGCAGCCCTCGTCGATCAGTTTGACGGCTGCCTCCACCTGCCATTTTTCTACTTTAAGTTCTCTGGTTATAACCTGAATAATGTCCATTATGTTCTCCTTTATGTCTCACTGTAAAATGTATTATTTTGCGGCTCTGTATCAGCCAGTTCCATATAAAAAACTGTCTCACTCATATAAATATAAGGGAAGAGCCAGAGAAGACCGATATACATCGAAAAAAGTGATAAAATCGCCAGCGGAATAAAACTGAGCATCATCAGCCAGTATTTCAGGATATGTCCTCTCATCAAGCGTGCGCTTGTTTTCAGTGCTTCTATTCCACCCATTTCCGGATTATCCGCAAGCAGACAGAATGTCAGCATAAACGGTGTTGTCAGAAGCACCTCCAGAACAACTCCGATCAGAAGCATCGCAAGACACAGCTCGAGCCATGCAATCTGCTCTGCCTCCGTGTTTCCTGCTTTCACTATAAATGCCACGTAATAAAATGGCAGCTGCGCCACAGTGTTCAGAAGTGAAAGGATAAATCCTGCCACCAGCACCCTGTCCGGCCCGTTATGAAACAGATAAAGAAGGTTTCCTAAGGAAACCTCCCTGTCACGTGCCATATTCAGGAGCATGTAGCTGTATCCGGCCCGAAAGACCATGGCGATCAGTGAAAAGACAAATACAAAAACCTGTCCGGCCACCATCGGCCAGAGCGTACTTCCGGGAAATAATTGTATGGAAAGTATATTTCCGATAAAAGTTACTGCGCCAACTGCGAGTATACCGGCAATTGCAGAACCCCAGTGTCCACTGAGGTTCATTTTTGCCTGTTGTTTCCAGTACTTTATACTGCCGTTCATAAAAACTCCTTTTCAGCAGTTTTGAAAAAAGTACTTCCGTTTTTATTCATGATGAGCTGTTACAGAAGCAGCTTTGTTGCTGTCCTCATCTTTGTTAAACCAGAATTCCACATAATTTCTGATCTTTGCATCTTTATTCGGATAGATTCTTAAATAATCATCATTTTCTTCGGAAATGTAACCTTTTTCGTCTGCTATTTTTATAAGCTCTGTCTTGTCCGCTCCAAGCGTAATATCTCCGGAGAGTTTCATTGCAATACTTTCCGGATCATAAGTTGCAAAAGACAGTTCTCTGACAAAACAGTTCTCAAGAGCAGTTGCATTTTCTGTCTCGTTATAAACAGAAAAATGAATGCTCTGATTGTTTTTCATCATATCGATAAATGCAATTCCACTGCCCTCTACATACGGAGTGTCCTCTGCATCCTGGATTTCCCATCCGTTTGCTGTAAATGCAGATACCGGTGCCGGAAGACTGTAAAGATCTCCCATGTATTCGACAGCTGTATCCATCATATCGTCACCAAGCGCTGTCGGTGCTTCATAAGAAGTAACAATGTCCGGAACTTCATCACTGACTGTTCCCTTATCATAACCTTCCGGTTCCTCAAAGTTTCTCATGTCCACTTCTTTCAGAGTATTGTCATCTTTAAATACAGAAAGTTCTACTTCCTGATAACTGTCCTTCTCATAGGTTAATTTTGTATAAAGGTCACCCTCATATGTATCGCTTGGCTCTCCATATGCAGCTTTGATGTCATCGATTGTAGCTTTGCCTAATTCAAGACCGCCCGGAAGCTTCACAGAAACAGTACTCAGATCAATATCATATGAACCATCCACTGAGATTCCACCGATCAGACAGTCTTCCAGTCCTGCTTCATTTATGCCAAGGTTTATCACATCTGCATAAACACTGCTCGCTCCTTTGTTAAACGTCAACATTCCATAAGAATTGGTGGATACCTTTGTGTCCGGATCTTCTCTGGAACTTAATTCCCATCCCATATCCGTAAACTCCTGATATGTCATAGGAAATTTCATTGTCTGACCGTCAAACTCCATGCTGAAACTGTAGATGTCGTCTCCCAGTTCTCCGGTACTTTCAGAATCTGCGGAATCTTCTGCTGTCGCAGCTTCTGTCACTTCGGCTTCTGTGGTTGTCTCTGTCGCATCTGCTGCATAAGCAGACACTGGTGAAAGCATCATACAACCTGTCAGTACCATAATCAGTGTTTTCTTTTTCATTAGTGATTACCCCCTGTGCTTTATATTTTATCTAATCTGCAGGATCAGTCTGCCAGATTAAAAGCATCATGTACGGCATTCATAGCTCTTACGCCGTCTTTTTCGTTGATCAGAACGGTGACACGGATCTCAGAAGTAGAGATCATGTTGATGTTGACCCCTTCATTGTAAAGACTTTCAAACATCTTAGCTGCTACTCCGGGATTGCTCATCATACCTGCTCCGACGATAGAAAGTTTCGCAATATTTCTTTCGGCATGCAGTTCCTGATATCCAAGACGCGCTTTATGTTCTTCCAGAGCTGCCATCGCATCATCCAGATCTTTGCCGTCAACGGTAAAGGAAATATCCTTCGTGCCGGCACGTCCGATAGACTGCAGGATCACATCCACGTTGATATGTTTTTTGGCAAGTACATCAAATAATTTAAACGCCATACCTGGCATATCTCTAAGTCCGATCACGGCAATTCGTACAGCGTCTGTGTCAAGAGCCACTCCGCTGATCAGCATTCTTTCCACTGTTACTTCCTCCTTTACGACAGTTCCTTCACTGTTATTCAGACTGGAACGTACCACAAGCGGTACGCCATATTTTTTTGCCATTTCGACAGAACGGTTATGAAGCACACCAGCTCCAAGCGTTGCCAGATCCAGCATCTCATCATAAGTGATTTCTTTCAGTTTGCGTGCATTCGGCACCTTTCGCGGATCAGCAGTATAAACACCATCCACATCTGTATAGATCTCACATGCATCTGCATGAAGGGCTGCTGCCAGTGCAACGGCCGTCGTATCGGAACCGCCTCTTCCAAGCGTCGTATAATCGTCGTATTTATTGATTCCCTGGAAACCTGTGACAACTACAATCTTACGGTTTTCCAGTTCTCTGCGGATACGCTCTGTATCAATTCGTTTCAGACGTGCATTTCCGTGTACACTGGTCGTATGCATGGATACCTGAAATGCATTCAGAGATACCGCCGGTACTCCCAGCTTATCCAGAGCCATTGCCATCAGTGATACAGACATCTGCTCACCGATCGTAAAAAGCATATCCATTTCTCTTTTTGGTGGTTTTTCGTTGATATCTTCTGCCATGGTGATCAGTTCATCGGTGTATTTTCCCATTGCAGAAAGTACGACCACCACGTCATTGCCTTTTTTGTATTCTTCTACGCACCGGTTCGCAACATTGTAGATTCTTTCTTTATTCGCTACAGATGTGCCGCCGAATTTCTTTACTATTAACATAGCTTCCTCCCGGAATTATATTTTCAATCCTTTACACGGATCATGGTAATTACATTACCATTTAATTTATGTACCTTTTCTTCGTATGTGCCCTGCTTCATGCATTCTGTGATAAATCCAAATTCGCCCGGAAGATTTTTAAGGTTTACGATCTGCACATTGTCAAACACGGCTTCCACCTGCTCTACCGTCGTACCCTTGACACGTACAAAAAATCTTCCTTCGACTTCATCCATTGTCATAAGCTTCAGCGGACGGCTGGACCAGTTTGTCATGATATTTCTGTGAAGATGTTTTGCTTCATCCACAACATCGGCAACAACGGCGCTTGCGGTAGGAAGCTTTCCGGCTCCGCTTCCGTAAAACATCGCATCACCGAGCACGTTGCCATGTACAAAAACTGCATTGAATACATCATTAACACTGTAGAGCGGACTGGTCTGACCTACAAGGAACGGTGCAACCATTGCATAAAAAGAATCATCCCCGATCTTGCGGCTCGTACCGAGAAGTTTGATTGTCATGCCAAGTTCTTCGGCATACTCCATATCTTCCGGTGTGATCTTTGTGATTCCCTCTGTATAAATATCCTCATAATTGAGAAATTTGCCATATGCAAGTGAAGACAGAATTGCGATCTTGCGGCATGCATCATACCCTTCAACATCTGCAGTCGGATCTGCCTCTGCATAGCCTTTCTGCTGTGCTTCTTTCAGAACTGCATCAAATTCTGATCCTTCTGTCGCCATTTTGTACATCATGTAGTTGGTCGTTCCATTCAGGATACCGGTGATCTCATCGATTTCATCTGCTGTCAGAGAAGAATTCAGCGCACGGATGATCGGAATTCCGCCACCGCAGCTTGCTTCAAATAAGAAGTTGATGTTCTTTGCGCTTGCAATCTCCATCAGCTCCGGACCATGCTTCGCAACCAGAGCTTTGTTTGATGTGCAGACACTCTTACCTGTCTCAAGTGCACGTTTTACAAAGGTATATGCCGGCTCGATTCCGCCCATAACTTCGACTACAATATCGACTTCCGGATCGTTTGCAATGATTTCATAATCATGTACGAGAACCTTTTCGACCGGGTCACCCGGAAAATCTCTCAAATCCAGAACATATTTTACATTGATCTCCGCGCCTGCGCGCTTATTGATGCTTTTGTGGTTTGTGTTGATGACTTCCACTACACCGCTTCCAACTGTACCGTATCCTAATACCGCAATATTTACCATGTCTTCCTCCTGTGTAATATGTTACAGTTCATAAATTTTATCTATTCTCTACCGAGTATCTTCAGATAATGGATTCCTTCCTGACTCTCAATTTCTTCTATCATGGCTTCCGCGTCACCCTCGCCCGGCAGAATATCCACACTGAGCGTGAGAGTTGCGATTCCATTGATCGGAATACTCTGGTGAATCGTAAGAATATTTCCATGGAAATGCGCTATGGCCTGAAGTACTACAGACAAAATTCCCGGCTCATCATCCATCTGAATGATAAAGGTGATCGTCTTTCCTCTTGTTTCTTCATGAAAAGGAAAAATATCATCCTTATATTTATAAAAGGAGCTTCGACTGATCCCGGTCTGCTCTGCTGCTTCCTGTACCGTGCTTACCTTCTCGGAATCCAGTAATTTCTTTGCCTGTACAACTTTCAGCAATACCTCCGGAACTGCCCGCTCCCTGACTACAAAATACTTTTTCTTCTGTGTTATTTTTTCCATGTCTGATTTCCTGCTCCTGTTGAATCCACATTCTTTACAGTATATACCCTCGTGGAGATATGTCCGTTTATAAGAGACACCTGTTCTCCTACGAGGGATATATTACCATATTATGCCCGCTTCTGCAATGGCTTTTATGAATCCTGACAGGCTCCAAGGCTGAATTTATTATTGTTCAGCCGGTTTTTTTGACAGTGCGATCCATTTCAGATATGCATTGATGAACGGATCGATCTCGCCGTCCAGAACAGCATCTACATTACCTGTTTCTTCACTTGTTCTGTGATCTTTTACCATCGTGTACGGCTGCATGACATAAGATCTGATCTGATTCCCCCAGCCGATATCTGTCACTTCACCACGGATACCGGAAAGTTTAGCTTCTGCCTCCTGCTGTTTCAGAAGGAACAGCTTTGCTTTCAGCATCTGCATGGCTTTGTCTTTGTTCATATGCTGTGAACGTTCATTCTGACACTGTACTACGATTCCTGTCGGGAAATGCGTAATACGGATCGCCGATGAAGTCTTGTTGATATGCTGACCACCGGCACCACTGCTTCGATAAGTATCGATACGGATGTCGTCGTCATTAATCTCTACATCCAGGTCTTTCTTGATATCCGGCATAACGTCGCAGGATACGAATGATGTCTGACGTTTACCGGCTGCATTAAACGGTGAAATACGTACGAGACGATGTACACCTTTTTCGGATTTCAGATAACCATAGGCATTTTCGCCATTTACCTGGAACGTAACAGACTTAATACCAGCTTCATCACCATCCAGATAATCCAGTACTTCCATCGTAAATCCCTTACGGTCTACCCAACGGCTGTACATACGATAAAGCATGCCGCACCAGTCACAGGCCTCTGTACCGCCTGCTCCTGCATTCAGCTTGATGATTGCATTTTCGCTGTCGTATTCTCCGGACAATAATGTCTTAACACGGATGCTGTCAAAGTTTTTCTCGAATTCGTCCAGCATCTCCTGAATCTCCGGAATGATTTCCGGATCATTTTCCTCATAGCCCATCTCGATCATGGTTTCCATATCTTCCATCTGGCTCTCCAGACTGTGATAGATCTCCATGTCGTCTTTCATGCTTTTGAGTTCTTTCATTTTTTTCTGGGAAACTTCTGCGTCATCCCAGAAATCAGGCGCTTCCATCTCGCGCTCTAATTCTTCAACCCGCTGCTCTTTGTTAGCGAGGTCAAAGTGAATCCCTCACTTCCACTAATGGTTCTGTGTATGTTGCAAGAATGCTCTTGAACTGATCTAATTCAACCACAGCTTCACCTTCTTTCTATAATAATCATACAAAAATACAATAACATAAAATCCGTTATAATTCAATCTTTTCGAGGTCTTCCGGCACATACAGATTGCCGTGGAAATACTTCCTGCCTTCTTCTGTATATAATTGTTTACGGCGGGCAATGTTTTTATCCTCGGTATGATAAAGGATCAGATTTTTTACGCCAAGCTGTTCTGCAAGTTCGCTGGCATCCTTTGCTGTGGAATGATGTTTTTCATATGGATGGAACCTGTCCGCCTGGTCATACAGGCAAAAAGCTTCATGAAGCAGCCATTTGCTGTTTTCGGCATATTTTTTCTCACATTCATTATACGGCTCGTCACCACAGCAGGTGAGTTTTTCACCATTCCCCATGTCCATACAGAATCCGTATTGTTTGGCCTTTGTGGACTGGATATCAAAAAATGTCACCTTATGTCCCATGAGGGTGCGCTCCTCGCCGTCATTTACCACGACCAGATGAAGGCGTTTGCCGATAAAATCAGTCAGTTTCTTCGGATAAAGCTGCTCTGCCATCTCTCCAAGCAGACCGATCACTTCATCGTGACCGTAGATCCATGCTTCTCCTTCATACTGTCCCTGTTTCATATGCTGGCAGATCATGCGGATCATCCAGACAATTCCCATCAGATGATCGACGTGCTTATGAGTCACAAAAATCTCCCGCATATCCTGCCAGGCAAAACCTGCCTGCTTCAACTGACGAAGCAGAGTGTTTCCACCGCCACCGTCGACCAGAAGATGTTTCTCCCCGTCCTGCAGGACAAAGCAGGTGTTGTAGCATTCCGTCACCATTGCATTTCCCGTTCCGAGCATTGTTATATTCATGGAAATTCCTCCTGTGTTTGTTGCTTTTGTGTTTATTATGCTTTTGTATTGCCTGAAGTTGTTATTGCTTTATGTAAAAAAGCCTCCATTATGATATCATAATATAGAAAGAAAAGGAACAGCCAGCGCTGCTCCCTCTTCTGAAAATGCATTAAAAATTACTGCTTGGAAAAACTATATGGTTCTACTTGCAACCCATACTCTTTCATCAATTGTCTGCGATAATCTTCGTCCTCAAATGCCCTTTTCATATCATCCAGACGATTATCATAATAGAGTTTCTTATATAAGCATTCTACTTGCTCTATACCTTTTTTCTTTTCATCTTCTATTAATTCTTCAAGTCCTTTACACATGTTGCCGCCTCCCTCCTGTCTTAGTTCTGATTTAAGTTCCTGTAGTTTTTTCATATCGGACATTACGCATATCAGATCATATGCATCTTCTTCAAGATTGATTAACGCCTCTCTGTGCTCTTGTACATATTTTTCCAATTGTTGTTTGTTTCCATCATTTTGCAGAAATCCAAAAACTTCTCTGAGGTCAGTAGTAAATTTTTCAACATTAGAAAAATTCCGTACTTCTATCAGATTAATAGAATAATCCTGCATTTGCTTTTGTATATGTAACGGACATATTTTTAGATCTGTAATCTCTCTCAGGCTTTTTGCTCCATTCCAGTTATCTTTTCCAAAATAGATAACGATTGTAAGAATTGGTTTCAGCCTGTCAGATTCTTTAAATTTTGATAAAAACTCTCCGTGATCTGCCCATGCCTGTTTTTCTCTTTTGTGTTTTCGCTCAATGTCTTTCCATCTTTAACGTAATTAATTGAAGGAATATCCTTTTTTGCCATCGCACCTCGCTTTCCGGATATGCATTTCAAGAACTTTTTGTTCTTATTTTTATTATACGAATTTCGCTATAAAAATTCAATCTTTACATATCCTTTTTGCATTGATTTGAGATTTTCGGCTGAAACGCCAGATCAAAAGATAAATAGATGATGTGATTATTTTAGCACTCCTACATGTGCGAAGCAAGAAAAAACGTTCGACAAATTCTGCCCAAACACGCAGACCATGGATTAGGACTTTCTATCATTGAAGATATCTGCCACAAATATGACGGAAGCTGGCAGTGGAACGACTGTGGCGACACTTTTGAATCGGTCATTCTTTTACGTTATTGTTGATACAAAGTAATTTCCTTTAAAACCCAAAATCTCCGGAATCCCAATCTGTTTTCGCACAGATTAAAATTCCGGAGACTATTTTTATTTATGAAATTTTATTATGAGAAAAAGCTCTCCGCCACACTCATATCTGCCACATAACCGACGCTTCCGGTCATGTAGATCGTATCGTCATCTTTGATATCGATCTGGATTATGCCGCCCGGCTGATTTACATTGATACGGCTTTCAGTCAGACCCAGTCTGTATGCTGCAACGGCTGCTGCGCAGCTTCCCGTACCGGAAGCTTTGGTGTAGCCAGAACCTCTTTCCCAGATTTCGATGTCCAGGTTTCCGCTGTCGATCCGTCTGCAGATCTGGAGATTCATTCTTTCAGGAAATTCATCCGCATTCTCCACATACGGTCCGAGATCTTTTGCAATCTCCGGGCTGACTTCATCCATAAAAATAATGCAGTGCGGATTTCCGACAGTCAGGCAGGTTGCCTTGTAATCTTTCTCATTGAAAGTGAAGGTTTCATTAATGACTTCACGAACTTCGCCGGTAACCGGAATTTCTCTGGAAATAAAAGACGCTTTGCCCATGTTTACACGAAATTCTGTCGCACGGCTGTTCAGGCATTCTACCTCAACCGGACCGGACAGCGTCTCAATGCTGAACTTCTGCTCTTTTACATATTCATGATCCATCAGATATTTTGCAAAAATGCGGACACCGTTGCCACTGATCGCAGCTTCGCTTCCATCTGAATTATAAATATGAACACCCATTTTTCCGTTGATCTCGACCGGTCCGTAAAGCACACCGTCCGCGCCAAGTCCGAATCCTCTCTGACACAGGAGAGCAATCTTTTTTCCCTGAAGCTGCACACGGTTTTTATTTGGATCGAGTACCAGATAATCATTACCAAGTCCCTGATATTTAATCATTGTAATGCTGTTTTCCATGACGAACCCTCTCTTTCACAATATACGCACCTTTTTCTAAAGTATATAGTTTTGTTTTTACAATGTATATAGAATAAAATGCTTGTTATATTGCAAAAAATGCGGTTATCTCACCTGAAAAGCAATTGGAACACTCACGCTCTCAACTTCAGGACCATTTTACCTTCGCCTTCTTAACTGTCATGGTATAAACTTTATCACAGCGCAGACGAAACTGATATTTCTTTCTTGTGACAAGGCAGAGATTCCTGTCAAGATGTGCACGCTGCATACTGCAGTCAAGCATTCTCCAACTTTTTCCGTATTTCACCTCGCACCATCCATGAAGAGAAAGCGGTGCTGCCGGACCTCTCGCTGTCACACCACCTACAGCCACACGACTGTCATAACCGAGCACACGCGCAATATATGCCATCGTAGATGCATAATAATAACAATCTCCACGATGGCGGCTGAACATATATCTCGCATAAGAAGACAGATTCTTCGCTTTCGGCGCACGATTTGTCATTCCGAAATACGGATAAGTCTGCAATGCTCTGTAGCAGGCTTTGAGACGTTTTGCTCTGCTGTCTCCTGCTTTTGAATTTCGCATTACAAAATCAACTGCCTGGCGAATTTCCCTTGTGTTTACCTTACATCCGGTCTTATCCACATAATAATACCCTTTTGTCTTTGAACCCACGATTTTATTCGTGACCAGTTTGTTGTTCTGATAAACTTTTCCATCTCGAATCGTAATCTTAGATGCCGCCGGAACAGATACCTCCATACTCGTCACAAACACCAGCATAACAAGCAGCACCATCCATATCTTTCTGCTTAATTTTCTTCTCTCTTTCATTTCCATCTCTCCCTGACAAAAACAATATTTTCTGAATCTCATCATATAATATCACTTTTCTTTTTACAAGAAATTTTCTATAATTAGAAAAACAGTTCCACGACAGCATCATTATTCTTTTTCGGGAGGATTTCCATGGATTATTCGCAGTACACACTAGAAAAAACAGGTTATCTCAAAGAAGAGTTCCGTCTCTTTCATATCAATGACCGCACAGACCGGGAATTTTCTTATCATTATCATGATTTTCACAAAATCATCGTCTTTCTTTCCGGAAAAGTCACCTATCACATCGAGGGAAAAGCTTACCATCTCAAACCACGTGATATCCTTCTGGTCAGTCAGGGCGCGATCCACAAACCGGAGATTGATCCGTCCGTTCCATACGAACGCTATATTTTCTGGATCCACGACGACCTTTCCATGCAGGAGCTAAACACCTGTTTCCAAAAAGCAACAGACCGCAGTTTTAACCTCGTCCGTATTGATTCCGCTGTCCAGGAACACCTCCGTGATCTTCTGCGTGAACTCGAAAATTCCATAAAAAATAAAGACTTTGGTGATGAAATACTCAGCAATGCTCTTTTTACGCAATTTATGGTTTATGTCAACCGAATTTTTCTACAGACCAGCGCCATCCCTGACCACAGATCTTATTCTTCTGATTCTCAGGTTGAACAGCTTCTGAAATATATCAACCGTAATCTGACCGAAGATCTCTCGATTGACCGGCTCTCTGAGAAGTTTTTTTTCAGCAAATATCATATGATGCGAAAATTCAAAAATGAGACCGGCTACACCATTCACAATTATATTACAAGCAAGCGTCTCCTTCTTGCACGCTCTCTGATAAATGAAGGGACTCCTGTCATGAAAGCCGCGCAGATGAGCGGTTTTAACGACTACACGACCTTTGTACGCTCTTATAAAAAACAGTTCGGAAATGCCCCTTCTCATGTCTGATTCTGTCGATGTATCTCGAACGATTTACCCGTCTATATACTTGAAGTCTGCCCGTGTCCAGTATATAATAAACGCTATTCAAAAAACATGAACATTCATGGAGAAAAATTATGATAAGAATTGCAGTTTGCGAAGATGACTATGTCTACACCGAAATGATCCGATCGATTCTGCAGTCATGTATCACAGTACCTTACGAGGTAAAATTTTTTTCATCCGGTACTGAATTTTTGAATACACTTACTGATCACGGCTGCCCTTATACGCTTGTAATTACAGACATCGATCTCGGAGCTCAATCCGTCAACGGAATTACCGTTGCCAAAAGAATCAATAAGATAAATGGCGATACACAGATTATTTTTATCAGTCAGTATCTGGAATTTGCTTCTGACGTTTACGAAACTTCACACCTCTATTTCGTGAACAAGAAAAAACTCCTCGAATACCTGCCCAAAGCTTTAACAGCCGCCCACGAAAAATTTGCTCTTCGAGGAGAACAGTACCTTTATTTTCAGTCTTCCTATAAAGAATATCAGGTTCCGCAAAACGATGTTCTTTATCTGGAACATATTGCCCGACAGACCTGCATTCATACAGCAACTCATGTTTATTCCGCAAATGAAAAGCTGCAGGATCTTCTGAATCGTATGGGTTCACAGTTCTGCTCCTGTCACAAAAGTTTTGCTGTAAATCTTTACCAGGTCCGGACACTCCATCATACCTGCATCACCCTGCGAAACGGCGTTTCCATCCCGGTCAGCCGTTCACGCTATCCTCATGTACGGGATGTTTTTGCCCGCCTGACAATGCACAACGGAAAGGAGAATTTTTATGGATGATCTTAAACAAAATATCCGCAAATGGAACCACGACATTCTGACTCATATGATTGGAATCACTTATCTCATGGACATGCAGCGATATCCGGAAGCCGAACGCTACTGCGAGAAAATTCTGAACAGTCTCTCCTCATTTTCTGAGACCTTCCGAACTCGCGCCACATCCCCTGATCCGGATAGTGTAAGTGAATCCCCTGTTTCAACCGATTATCTTCCTGATGGATTTATAGAATATCAGGAAACACTTCCGGCAGAAATAGCAGCGTTCCAGACGCTTCTTCAACAGAAAAAATACCCGGAAGCACATTACAAACTTCATCTTATTACCACAGAATTTGACAACAGACGGCCTCAGCCTGTACCTGCAGACGACATTATTAAAAACATCGTCGATGAGGTCAGGAAATAATGTATTTCTGTTATTGAAATAAATTCACAATTTTTACCTTTCTTTCGGATTGCAGTATTGGCAAATAAATGTTATTATGAAAATCATTATTCATTTTTTCTTTGAGGTAAATATAAATGCAAAACCGGAACAAAGGATTTACACTTATAGAACTTATAGTTGTTGTTTCCATTCTTGCAGTTCTTGTCGGGCTGCTCGCCCCGGCTTATTCAAAATATATTGAAAGAAGCCGGGAATCTGTTGATCTTGCAAATGTTCGCTCTGCATACGATGAACTGATGATAGAAGCTGCGACAGAAAATCAGACTACAACAAAAGTTGTACCACTGAAACAGAAAATAGCCGGCTGGCAGTCTATGAACACAGTCTCAATTGGCGGTATTTCTCATACTAACGGCGAGGGGGACACCGAGCACTGGATAGGTGATCCGGTTAAGGGAGGAGTATGTGAAGTTTCTCTCACTGAAAACGGTGTTTTGTTTAACTGGAAAGGCGGAAGTGGGAACAGTACAGAAAAATATTTCTTTAATATTCACGAAGATCTGGATGAACCTATCAGAGAAAGCGGAGTACTGAACAAATTGATCAACGACAAAAATACATACTTCGAAATCGATTCCAACTGTCCAAATTCCTCTATGCTTTCTTCCGTGCTTCCTAATATTAAAGAAAACAGTTTATTAAAAAATGGTACCTGGGCATATCTGGGAAGTGCCTCTGCTCCATCTAAGAGATATTTATTTTGGACTTCCGTAAATACAGATGCTGTGGGGGCAAGTCAAAAAATCCCCGTTATAATGAGTACTGCGGATGGCAGATTTTATGTTTCTGAAACAACCACGGCTGTCCGAAATAATAAGGGTGTCCGCTACGTAACTATCGCAGAGCATCTTACTTATTCCACGCATCAGGAGCTTATCAATGCCGGTACAAAATATGATACTCTGAAAGACGCATATGATGCATATGCAAAACTGGTTACTGAAGGTAAATACCAAAATTATAAGGACACGCTCCCAAAATCATAATTAATATTTGCACCTTTTTTTCAATATGATACAATTATTCTGTCAGGTGATGGTGAAGATGGCATTGCGTTTATTTGCAATGCCTTTCTAAAAATTTTATTTGACATATCATCTTCTTTTGCTTACTATAGTATTAGTGAAAGGGAGTAGTTATCATCCTGCATGCAGGGTGAAACAATGATCGTCATCACGCCATAAGGCCGGTTATTGTTGTAATCAACGAGACTTTTATCAATCATTTTTTGATGTGGTAAAGGTCTCTTTTTTTATTCCATACCTTTATCACAGGAAAGGAGATCATATGGAATATCTGTTACTGATTATCGGTTTTGTACTATTAATTAAAGGTGCTGACTTCTTTGTGGATGGAAGTTCTTCGCTCGCCAGATTTCTCAAAATTCCCAGTGTCATCATCGGTCTCACAATTGTTGCCATGGGAACCAGTGCCCCGGAAGCTTCTGTCAGTATCAACGCCGCCCTTGCCGGAAACAATGATATTGCCGTCAGCAATGTTATCGGCTCAAACATTTTTAACGGTCTTGTTGTTGTAGGTATTTGTGCATTTATTTCCGCATTTAAAACAAACAAAGATATTTTGAAACGGGATATGCCTGTAAATATTCTGATCACACTTATTCTCTGTATTATGATTGCCGACGGAAAGCTCAGCAGAATCGAGGGATTTCTTCTTTTAGCCGGAATGATTATTTATATTCTGAATATGATTCATGCCGCATTAAAAAAAAGAAATGAATGTTCCGAGGAACAAAACATCCCTCTTTATAAAGCTCTTATTTTTATCGTCGGCGGACTTGCCGCTGTCATTCTGGGAGGTAATCTGGTAGTAAATAATGCAAGCCAAATTGCCGTGTCTTTCGGTGTAAGCCAAAATTTTATCGGCCTCACGATTGTTGCAATCGGTACATCGCTGCCAGAGCTTGTAACCTCCATCGTTGCCACACGAAAAGGCGACAGTGCACTTGCCCTGGGAAATGCAATTGGCTCAAATATATTTAATATTCTTTTTATCCTTGGTATATCAGCAGTGATTTCGCCACTCCATATTCTCTCAGAATCTGTTATCGACTGTGTAATTCTCCTCATCAGCGGAATTCTGTTATTTATTTTTGCTTTTACAAAAAAATCCATGAGCCGAACAGAAGGTATCGTCTGTGTACTGGCTTATGTCGGATATACAGCATATCTTTTTATCAGATAATATTTTTGTTTCAGTCTCACATACAACAAAAATTTTGCAAACTAACACCACATAATTGCAATCTTTCAGATAAAATGTCATAATTATGGCATACAGATTTTTCTCTGTATGCCATTTTTACCCTTTAAATTCTTATATATTAAGGAGGCCTGAATTTCATGGAATTTCAGAAAGTACTTGAAACAAGAAGATCGGTTCGTAAATACGATCCGAATGTCTCTGTCACCAGAGAGCAGATGGAAGAACTGATTCGCGCCGCACAGGAAGCACCATCATGGAAAAACTCCCAGACCGGCCGTTATTACTGTGTTTTATCCGAAGAAATCGCAGATAAGATCCGCGAAACCTGTCTTCCTCAGGCAAGAAATGCAGAAAAATCCAAACACGCTGCACTGATCGTCAGCACCTTCGTACATAACTGCGCCGGTTTCCAAAAGGACGGCATTACACCGGAAAATGAAATCGGAAATGGATGGGGATGCTACGACCTTGGTCTGCAGAACGCAAACCTGATCCTCAAAGCTACCGATCTCGGACTTTCCACCCTGATCATGGGTCTCCGCGAATCTAACAAACTGCGTGAAATCCTCTCCATCCCGGAGACTGAATCCGTTGTAGCTGTCATCGCAGTCGGCAAAGCCGCCGAAGAACCGACCCGCAAACCACGCAAATCCTCCGACGAAATCGCGAAATTCTTCTAAAAAAAGCACTAAAAAACATCTGCGCGACCGACAGACTGGCGCGTCGCGCGGTTCACTACCGGCGTAAACTATAAAGGCATGATAGACAATACTGACATCTCTAAATAACCAGCAGCTTTGAACAGAGACAGTCCCGACAGACTCAGTGTGGCTTCCGTCGTTCTGACTGCGCGTCTTACATACTGGCGCGTCGCGCGGTTCACTACCGGCTGGATATAAACAAGAACACCCTCCATATATTGAATGAACAGGTAATTTACCGGATGCTTTTAGATACTGGCAAAATCCACTGTCTACGATGACTCATTCTCGAAGGATCTCCTGAGAGAATGTATAGTCATAGTTGGCAGTTAGTTCGCCAGATCGTTATCCGGTTACCTGTGAATCAATATATGGAGGGTGTTCTGTCTTTATATCTTTATTATGCCTTCATCAATTTACGTCCACAGCACTGTTTGTACTTCTTGCCGCTTCCGCACGGACACGGATCATTCGGATAAACCTTGTCCTCTTTTCTCTGAACCGGTTTCTTAACCGAAGTATCATCCTTATTCGTTCCTGTAACCTTCGCTACCTGCTCACGCTCGATCTTCTGCTCTACATGAACATGATACAGCATACGAACCGTATCCTCCTGAATAGCGTCGATCATGTCATTGAACATCTTGAACGCTCTCGTCTTGTACTCAACAACCGGATCCTTCTGGCCATATCCGACAAGACCAATACCCTGACGAAGAAGTTCCATATCATCGATATGATCCATCCACTTGCTGTCGATAGATTTCAGAAGAACTACTCGTTCCAGCTCACGAAGCTGCTCTGCTTCCGGGAACTCAGCTTCCTTCATCTCATAAAGCTTCACTGCCTCTTCCTTCAGCTGCTGTTTGACCGCATCTTTTTTCTTACCCTGAACCTTCTCAGTCGTAAGAGGCTCGATCGGAATGATTGAAGTCATCATAGGATTGAACTCATCCAGATTCCAGTCAACAGACTCCACCTCATCAGAGAAACACATATCTACTGTGCTGTCTACAATATCTGTGATCATCTTGTAGATGGTATCACGCATGTTCTCACCATCCAGCACCTGACGACGTTCTTTATAGATGATCTCACGCTGGTCATTGTTAACCTGATCATAATCCAGAAGATTTTTACGAATACCGAAGTTGTTGAACTCGATCTTCTCCTGTGCTTTCTGGATTGCATTGGAAAGCATCTTATGCTCAATCTGCTCATTCTCTTCAACTCCAAGAGATGTGAAAACCTTCATCAGTCTCTCAGAACCAAACAGACGCATCAGGTCATCCTCAAGAGAAATGTAGAAACGGGATTCACCCGGATCTCCCTGTCGTCCGGAACGTCCACGGAGCTGGTTATCAATACGTCTTGACTCATGACGTTCTGTACCGATGATCTTCAGACCGCCAGCTTCTCCTGCCACATCGTCAAGCTTGATATCCGTACCA
>CAKROE010000045.1 GCA_934371915.1 uncultured Blautia sp.
GTAACAGGAACAAAAGTTACAACATTAAAAGAATTAAAAGAAGCTCTTGGCGTTGTAAAAACACTTATGACAAGAGAAAAAAGATTAAACGATGCATTCATGTCCGGTGTTGCTACAGCACTTTGCGCAGAATTCATTGAAGTTCTCAAATATATTGATGGTGCAGCACCATACGAAGAACCATGCTACGGACATCTTGCAGATGCAGTAATCCGTGAACTCGGTGTACCGCTTGTAACAGGAGATATTCCTGGTGTAGCTGTAATTCTCGGATCTGCTCCGACCACAGAAGAAGGCGTTGCACTTGTAAAGAGTTATCAGGCACAGGGTATCCTCGTAACACTGGTTGGCGGAATCATCGACCAGGTTGCAGAAGCAGGAATGAAGACAGGTGCAAACGTACGTGTTATTCCGCTTGGCAAAGATGTTACATCAGTTATCCATGTAGTATCCGTTGCACTTCGTGCAGCACTGATCTTCGGTAATGTAACACCGGGTGATGCAGGCACACTTATGAAATATACAATGGACCGTGTACCGGCATTCGTAAACGCATTCAAACCTCTTGATGATGTGATCGTAGCCTGTGGTGCAGGCGCTATCGCACTTGGCTTCCCGGTTATCACAAACGAAACAGAAAACATCTTCCGTGTACCAAAGAGCCTGATCGTTCAGGAAGACGTAAGCAAATTCAATGCTACATCTCTTGAAGCACGTGACATCAAGATCAAGATCACAAATATCGATATTCCGGTTGCATTTGCATCCGCATTCGAAGGTGAGATCATCCGTCGTAAAGACATGCAGGTTGAGTTCGATGGTTCCCGCGTAGACTGCGCAGAGCTTGTACATACCTGTGATGCTTCTGAAATCGAAGACCACAAGATCACAGTAGTCGGACCGGAAGTAGATGACATGGAACTTGGAAGCAAAAACAGCATTGCATATGTTGTAAAAGTTGCCGGCAAGAACATGCAGCCTGACTTTGAACCGGTTATCGAGCGTAAATTCCACAACTACATCAACTGTATCGAAGGTGTATATCACACAGGACAGCGTGATATGCAGCGTATCCGTATCAGCATTGATGCATTTAACGCAGGCTTCAAGATCAAACATATCGGTGAAGTTCTTTATGCATCTGTTAAAAATGAATTTGACGCAGTTGTTGACAAATGTGAAGTTGTTATCTATACAGATCCGGCAGAATGTACAAGAGTACGTCATGAAGTTGCAATCCCGATCTTTGACAAACGTGATGAACGTCTTGACACTCTGACAGATGAATCTGTAGACGTATATTACAGCTGTATCCTCTGCCAGGCATTCTCTCCGAGCCATGTCTGCGTAGTAACACCGGAAAGACTTGGTCTCTGTGGTGCCGTTTCATGGCTGGATGCAAAAGCTACACATCAGCTTGATCCGAACGGACCTTGCCAGGTAATCACAAAAGAACGTCCGATCGATGAGAACCTTGGTTCTTACGAAGACGTTGATGAAGCTGTTCAGAAATTCTCCCAGGGTGCTCTGGAGCACGTTACACTGTACTCCATCATGCAGGATCCTATGACTTCCTGTGGATGCTTCGAGTGTATCTGCGGTATCGAGCCATTCTCCAACGGTGTTGTAATCGCAAACCGTGAGTATGCAGGCATGACACCACTTGGAATGACCTTCCCTGAAATGGCATCCATGACAGGTGGTGGTGTTCAGACACCTGGTTTCATGGGACATGGAAAACACTTCATTTCCTCTAAGAAATTTATGAAGGCTGAAGGCGGTATCGAACGTATCGTATGGATGCCGAAAGAACTGAAAGAATTCGTTGCTGAACGTCTGAATAAGACAGCTCAGGAACTTTACGGAATCGAAAACTTCACTGATATGATCGGTGATGAGACAGTAGCAACAGATCCGGAAGCACTGGTTGAATACCTTACCGAAAAAGGACATCCGGCACTTGCAATGGATCCAATGATGTAATCCCCTCGAGGGCCAGGAGTGCTCGCACTCCTGACCCGGGGGATTAATCTGAAATTATTTGTGGGACGTAAAGCTGTGATAGCAGCGAGTCACACAGATAATTTCAGATTTAGCATGAAGCATCGTAAGATGCGCGCATGCGTTTGGGCCAACAATACTGGAGTAGCATGTTGGGCTTGAAATTTAAAAATCGAATCACAACGTAAAGCTGTTACAAATAACCATCTGTGACAGTGCAAAATCTTTGCACATGTGACGATTTTTGATATTTTTTTAACGTAAAAGCCCCGTGTTATCTTGTCACTGGTAATTTTATGTAGTATAATAACAGTTGAGTTTTTAATAATTTAGAGGAGGCTTATGAGAAATGCCGTTTAATCAGAAACCACAGAAATTTAATGCAAAGATTAACGCTGTCACAATCGGAAGCGGAGATAAGACTGTGACAATCGGCGGAGAGAATTCTTTCCCATTCTACACCTTTGATGCACCAACAGAGAACACACCAAAAATCGGTGTTGAGATCTCTGATCTGGGGCTGGACGAATTTTCCGAAGGTGTAAAAGCTTATTATGAAGGCGCTACTTCCATGGCTGATATCGCAAAAAAAGCAGCAGCTATCGAAGGCGCAGATTTTGTTGCCCTCATCCTTGACGGTGGAGATCCGAACGGGGCAAACAAATCTATTGATGAACTGATTGAGGTTGTTAAAGAAGTAGCAGGCGCTATTGACTGTCCACTGGTAGTAGAAGGCTGCAAAAACGTAGAGAAGGATGCGGAACTTCTCCCGAAAGTAGCAGAAGTCCTTCAGGGAAGAAATGCCCTTCTTCTTTCCGAAAAAGAAGAAAACTACAAAGCAATCGGTGCAGCAGCAGGTCTTGCTTACAATCAGATCGTCGGCGCTGAATCAGCCGTTGATATCAACCTTGCAAAACAGTTAAACGTTGTTACTACACAGCTTGGTGTTGATGCGAAGAAAATCGTTATGAACATCGGTAGTGCAGCAGCTGGTTATGGATATGAGTACGTTGTTTCTACAATGGACCGTATCAAAGGTGCAGCATTAGGTCAGAACGACAACATGCTGCAGATGCCTATTATTACACCTGTATCCGCAGAGACATGGGCAGTTAAAGAAGCAACCGCTTCTGAAGCTGATATGCCTGAATGGGGATCAGCAGACGAGCGTGGAATCGATATGGAAGTTATGACAGCAGCAGCAGACCTTGCAGCTGGTTCTGATGCCGTAATCTTAAGACATCCGGAATCTGTCAAGACTATTTCCAAACTGATCAAAGCACTTGCGTAAGGAATAATAGGAGGAAAAATAGCTATGGCACTGAATGGTATTCAGATTTTTAAATTAACACCAAAGAAAAACTGTAAGGAATGTGGATGTCCGACATGTATGGCTTTCTCCATGAAAGTTGCACAGGGCGCAATGCAGATTGAGCAGTGTCCACATATGTCTGACGAAGCACTGGCTTCTCTGTCTGAGGCAACTGCTCCGCCGATGAAGACAATCAAGATCGGAACAGGTGATGCAGAATTCACTCTCGGAGGAGAAACTGTTCTGTTCAGACATGAAAAAACATTTGTAAGCAAACCAAGATACGCTGTATCCCTTTGCACATGCATGGATGATGCAGAAGTAGATGCTAAGCTTGCAGCAATCCCACATGTAGACTATGACCGTATCGGTGAGAGAATGCATGTAGAGCTTGTATATGTAAACTGTGATGCAGATGCAGACGCAGCAAAATATACAGCACTTGTAGAAAAAGCAAAAGGTCTTGGAAGAACTCTGGTTCTCGGATGTACAGATCCTGAGATCGCAAAAGCAGCTCTTGAAGTATGCAAAGACGGCAAACCGGTTCTGAACGGTGCAAATGCTTCCAACTATGAAGCAATGAATGCTGTTGCTACAGAAGCTGGTGTTGTTCTCGGTGTATCCGGCAAAGACCTGAACGAATTATATGACACAGTAGCAGCACTTGAAAAACTTGGCAACAAGAACCTTGTTCTTGATACAACAGGCGCTGACGTCAAAGAAACCTTCGCAAACACTGTACAGGTTCGTCGTGCAGCACTGAAAGATCAGGACAGAACATTTGGATATCCATCCATCGTTAACCTGGTTAAAATTGCCAAGGGAGATCATCATTTACAGGCAGCACTTGCTTCCGTATTTACAATGAAATACGGTTCCATCATCGTTATGGAACAGATGACCTATGCAGAGGCACTTCCACTGTTCGGTCTTCGTCAGAACGTATATACAGACCCACAGAAACCGATGAAAGTAGAGCCGGGTATCTACCCACTCAACGGAGCAGATGAGAACTCTCTCGTTGTTACAACTGTAGACTTCGCTCTTACATATTTCGTAGTTTCCGGTGAGCTGGAGCGTTCCGGTGTTCCGCTTAATCTTGTAATCAACGATGCAGGCGGACTTTCCGTACTGACATCCTGGGCAGCTGGTAAATTCTCCAGCACCAGCATTTCTGAGTACATCAAAGAAGAAGTAGAGCCGAAGGTAAAATGCCGTAAACTCGTTATTCCGGGTAAAGTAGCAGTCCTCAAGGGTGACCTTGAAGCAAAACTTCCGGGATGGGAGATTATCGTAGGACCTAGAGAAGCAGTACAGCTTGTGAAATTCTTAAAAGATATGCAGGCATAAGCCGCATAAAATAAAATTTATGCTCAGGGAGAACGAATACTCCCTGAGACATCTAAAACCATGTAAAGGAGAACACAGGTATGGCAAAATTTGTTACAATCGGAGAGAGACTTTCCACAACAGCACCGGCAGTTAATAAAGCATTCACAGAGAGAGATGCTGAGCCGATCCTCAAGAGAGCAAAACAGCAGCTCGACGCAGGTGCTACATATCTGGATGTTAATATCGGACCAGCAGAAAACGATGGACCGGAACTTATGAAATGGGCTGTAGAACTTCTGCAGAGCAACTTCGACAATGTTCCGCTTGCACTGGATACTTCCAACGTAGCAGCTATCGAAGCTGGTATTTCTGTATACAACCGTTCTAAAGGAAAACCGATCGTAAACTCCGCTGATGCAGCTGGAAGAATCGGATATGTTGATGTTGCAGCAGCAAACGATGCAATCGTTATCGCTCTTTGCAACGGCGAAGGAATCGCAAAAGACAATGACGAACGTATGATGTACATGCAGACTCTGATGGAGAGAGGTATGGAACAGGGTATGGACGTTGAGAACGATATGTGGTTCGACCCGTTATTCCTCGTTATCAAAGGAATGCAGGACAAACAGATGGAAGTTCTTGACTTCATCAAAATGATCTCTGACATGGGCATGAAGAGCACCGGTGGTCTTTCCAATAACTCCAACGGTATGCCGAAACATATCCGTCCGATCATGGACTCCGCTATGGTAGCTATGGCTATGATGCAGGGACTTACCTCAGCAATCGTTAACCCTAACGACCTTCGTCTGATGGAAACAATCAAATCCTGTGATATCATCAAAAACAACTACCTGTACGCAGATTCTTATCTGGAAATCTAATCAGTCTGTCGTTTTTTACGACTGTAGGTACAAAAGGGCTGGAGGCTTTGCGGCCTCTGGCCTTTTTTTATAAGTCTAACTCCCAACGCCACAGGTGTGGACTATAGTATTCACGAGGCGAGAAAGGTGGTTACCGCATGTTTAAGGTGACATTTGCATTTGAAAATGGCAGTGAGGTAGAAGCATTTGCCAATGCGGGGGATAATCTTTTGGAGGTTGCACGTGGTGCCAATGTGGCAATCGATGCTCCATGTTCCGGAAACGGAGCCTGCGGAAAGTGCCGGGTGCAGTTAAAAAGCGGAGAACTGGACTCAAAAAAAACACTTCATATTTCTGATGAGGAATTTGAGAAGGGCTGGCGTCTTGCATGTATGAGCAAGATCAGTGCTGACGTGGAAGTGCTGGTGCCGGATATCGCTTCTGCATACAAGAGCAGAATGAAAGTGGCTGACTTAAGTTCCAGGGAAGAAATTGCAATTTTTGAAAAAGCAAAAGATCAGGTAGAAGAAACCGGGATTCAGTTGAGAAACAGTCTGGAAGTAGTAGAACTTCAGATGAATGAACCTACTCTGGATGATACCATGCCGGATGTAGAAAGACTGACAAGAGCACTTCGGAAATTTATGAATCTGAAACGGATCAGAGTGCCATACACAGTTCTTCGTAAACTTCCGGATGTACTTCGGGCAAGTAAGTTTTCGGTAAAATGCGTTGTACGTGTGACCCCGGATGATATGTTTGTATACGATATTTTTGACAGCAAAGAAGACGTTGTAATGGGCGGACTTGCTGTGGATATAGGTACGACAACGGTTTCGGCTGTGATCATTGACATGGCAACCGGAGAAATCCTTGCCAAAAGTTCTTCCGGTAATGGTCAGATCCGTTATGGTGCAGATGTAATCAACCGTATTATTGAGACGACAAAACCGGGCGGAATCAAGAAACTGCAGGATGCAGTGATCAAAGAGACGATCAATCCGATGATCCATGAGATGTGCAGAAGCATTCATTTTCCGGAAAGCCAGATCTATCGTATGTGTGTGGCATCCAATACAACAATGAATCATCTGTTTGCAGGAATCAATGCAGATTATCTGCGTACAGAGCCGTATATTCCGGCATTCTTTAAGACAAATTCTCTGTTTGCATCAGATGTGGGAATTGAAATCAACAAAGATGCACACATCATCATGGCGCCGAATATCGGAAGTTATGTCGGCGGAGATATTACAGCGGGTACTCTGGTAAGTATGATCTGGAACAGGCCGGAGTTTTCACTGTTCATTGACCTTGGTACCAACGGCGAGCTTGTTTTTGGAAACTCTGATTTCATGATGAGTTGTGCTTGCTCAGCAGGACCTGCTTTTGAGGGTGGTGATATCAGTTGTGGTATGCGTGCAACTGACGGAGCTATTGAAGCATGTACGATCGACAAAGAAACGATGGAGCCGACTTACAAAGTTGTCGGTGAACCGGGTGCGAAGCCGGTTGGATTATGTGGATCAGGTATCATTGATGTGATCAGTGAACTTTATATGACAGGAATTATCAACCCGAAGGGTAAATTTGTCCGTGAAGGAAAGAGAGTCCGTCATGACCATTATGGAATGGGAAGTTATGTGATCGCATTTGAAGAAGAAGCAGGATCTGCAAAAGATGTCGAGATCACAGAAGTAGATATTGACAACTTCATCCGTGCAAAAGGCGCAATTTTCTCCGCAATCCGCACAATGCTGTCTTCACTGGACTTCGATGTATCCATGATCGACGATGTTTATGTTGCAGGTGGTATCGGTAGTGGAATCAATATGCAGAATGCAGTCAATATCGGAATGTTCCCGGATGTACCGCTGGATAAATTCCATTATATTGGTAACTCTTCCCTGACTGGTGCATATCTGATGCTTCTTTCAACAGCAGCAGAGAAGAAAACATATGAGCTTGCATCCAATATGACTTATATGGAACTTTCGACAGTTCCGACTTACATGGATGAATTTGTGGGAGCCTGCTTTATCCCGCATACCGATGCATCCATGTTCCCTAACGTAAAACAGAGATAAGAGGTGTGTTATGAGTTCTGACGCAAAAACAACATTTGATCCGACAGAAAATGAATCTGTAGGAGATAAACTTGGATATGAAAAAGACAGTAAAGAACGTCTCCCATGGGAACATTATCTGAGCCAGTACAGAGACACTGATCCAAGGGAAATTGCCACAAGACTTGGCATTTCTTATAATGAAGAAGAGAAATATTTTACTCTGAAATTCCTTGGGACAGTATATCAGATTTCGTGGCCGGATTTTGAGGTCAGTCACAAAGAGGATGATATGGGATTTTATCCTCTGGAAACTATGGTTTATGCCAGAACTCTGACCATCCGTTTTTTGCTGAACGGTGCTTGTGCACAGGGTACCGGCAAATTTAAAACCTACAGGGAAATGCCATGGGGAGAGGTGTATCTCCGTCAGTTTGATGGAAGATGTATCAAGCGACTGGCTTTTTCTTATGGAAATCGTATCAAAGATTTTCAGACGATCATGGAACATATGCATTGCATTCCGGTGAAACACGGAGACATTGCTTATCAGCTTGAAATTTTCCCGGGATATCTGGTGCAGATGATCCTGTGGGAGGGTGATGAAGAGTTTCCACCGTCCTCTCAGATTCTGTTTTCAGACAACTTTCCGGTATCTTTTCAGGCAGAAGATATGGCAGTTATGGGAGATGTGATCATCGGATCATTGAAATCATATGCAAAAGTGGCAATCTGCTAAATGATCGTTTTTATAAATGTTTTTGAAAAAGAGGCGGGTAGCCTTTTTAATAGAAGAATGTGTGCATAAAAAAAAGGAGGTAACTTTTATGGGATTCAAAAGTGACATCGAAATTGCACAGGAGTGCGAAATGCTGCCAATCACAAAGATTGCAGAAAAAGCAGGGATTGATGACAAATATCTGGAGCAGTATGGAAAATACAAAGCAAAGATTGATTACAATCTTCTGAAAGAAAGCGACAGAAAAGACGGCAAGCTGATCCTTATGACAGCAATCAACCCGACACCGGCCGGCGAAGGCAAAACTACGACAACTGTAGGTCTTGCAGATGCAATGCAGAAGCTTGGCAAGAATGTAATGGTAGCACTTCGTGAGCCATCCCTTGGACCGGTATTTGGTGTAAAAGGTGGCGCAGCAGGCGGCGGTTATGCACAGGTAGTTCCGATGGAAGATATCAACCTTCATTTCACAGGTGACTTCCATGCAATCGGTGCAGCCAACAACCTTCTTGCAGCAATGATTGATAACCATATCTTCCAGGGCAATGCGCTGAACATCGACCCGAGAAAGATCACATGGAAGAGATGCGTAGATATGAACGACCGTCAGCTTCGTAATGTAGTAGACGGACTTGGCGGAAGAACAAACGGTATGCCGCGTGAAGACGGATATGACATCACTGTTGCGTCTGAGATCATGGCAGTTCTTTGCCTTGCAAGTGACATTTCAGACCTGAAAGAAAGACTTTCCAGGATCATCATCGGTTACACATATGGTAAAGTTTCAGAGCAGAAACCGGTAACAGCAGGTGACCTTCATGCAGAAGGTGCTATGACCGCACTTCTGAAAGATGCCCTGAAACCAAACCTTGTTCAGACTCTGGAACACGTACCGGCAATCGTACATGGCGGACCATTCGCAAACATTGCTCATGGATGTAACTCCGTAACAGCTACAAAGATGTGTATGAAACTTGCTGATTATACCATCACAGAGGCCGGATTTGGTGCTGACCTCGGTGCTGAGAAATTCCTTGATATCAAGTGCCGTATGGCAGGACTGCATCCAAGCGCAGTTGTTATTGTAGCAACTGTACGTGCCCTGAAATACAATGGCGGTGTGGCAAAAGCTGATCTGAACAATGAAAACCTGGAAGCACTGGAAAAAGGACTTCCGAACCTTCTGAAACATGTAAGCAACATCAAGAATGTATACAAACTTCCTTGCGTAGTTGCAATCAATGCATTCCCGACAGATACCAAAGCAGAGCTCGATCTTGTAGAAGCAAAATGTAAAGAACTCGGTGTAAACGTAGCTCTTTCTGAAGTATGGGCAAAAGGCGGCGAAGGCGGAATCAAACTTGCAGAAGAAGTTCTTCGCCTCGTAGAAGAACCAAACGACTTTACTTATTCCTATGAACTGGAAGGTTCCATCGAGGACAAACTGAACCAGATCGTACAGAAAATCTACGGTGGCAAGAGAGTTGTACTCACAGCAAATGCCCAGAAACAGGCAAAACAGCTCGAAGCACTTGGCTTCGGCAACTGTCCGATTTGTGTGGCTAAGACACAGTACAGCCTGACAGATGACCAGACCAAACTCGGTGCGCCGACAGACTTCGAAGTTACCGTACGTAACCTGAAGATTTCCGCAGGCGCAGGATTCATCGTAGCTCTGACAGGCGAGATCATGACTATGCCAGGTCTGCCGAAAGTACCGGCTGCAGAGAGAATCGATGTAGATGAGACTGGAAAAATTACGGGACTTTTCTAAAAAGGTCGGGGACTGCCCGTCAGCCCGTCAATGGTTTGACAACCTGTAAAAACCCTGAGGGGGAGCATCTCGAAGTTGCGAAAGGCCGAAGCTCCCCCTCAGACGCCCCCTTTTTGGCCCCGCTGAGCAAGCATTGTGGTATGGGATTGAGGGCGAGAAATGCTCCCTGTGGTCAAGTGAATTGTTGGTTTGAGGTACCTTGAATTGCGATTGTAAGAAATTAGGTCATAGAAAAAGGTGAGTTTCTGTGACCTAAATTAAAGAATTGTAAGATCAGGTTACTCAAGAAGCTCAAAATGAATGACTCGGATTGTGAAAATGTAAGATCAGGTCATCTGGAAAGGCGAAAATAGATGACTTAGATTGCAGTAATATAAATACAAGTCACTGGAGTGGTCTAAAAAGGATGACTTTAATCACGGTATTACAATTTCAAGTCATTCGTACAAATGGAAATATACGTAGAATAAGAGCCAGGGAGTCTACGGTGTTGGTATCGACATGTTGCGTTGACCACCGATATCTTTCGTTCCTATTCTGCGTGGCCAGGTGGGGTGCGCGAGGGGAGAGCGGCCTTCGCAACTTTGAGCGCCTCCCCTCGCATTAAGTTTCTTTCGGTTTCCAAACCGATAAACGTTTTTCATATTTTTAAATATGAATAGGTCTCCAGGATTCATCCTGAAAGTCCAAATATAAACAGGTCTTAAGGATTCATCCTGAGAAAGATATATAAGATTTCCATCTTATAAAAAAGAATAAAATTCAAAAGGATTCCCCTTTTGTTTAGATTTATTTTATTACAGGAGGAAAATAAAAAATGGGATTTTCCACAAGCACATGTACAGAATTTGTAGAGGTACTCGCTTCTAAAGCCCCGGTTCCGGGTGGCGGCGGAGCGTCTGCTCTGGTTGGTGCAGTAGGAACTGCACTCGGTAATATGGTAGGCAGTCTGACAGTAGGCAAGAAAAAATATGCAGATGTTGAAGACGAGATGTGGGAACTGAAAGCAAAATGTGATCAGCTTCAGAAAGATTTCCTGCGTCTGATCGAAAGAGATGCAGAGGTTTTTGAGCCGCTTTCCAAAGCATATGGCATGCCGAGAGAAACAGAAGAAGAAAAAGCAGAAAAAGCACGCGTTATGGAAATCGTGCTGAAAGATGCATGTTCCGTTCCGATGGAGATCATGGAAAAATGCTGTGAAGCAATCGAGCTCATCGTAGAATTCGGCGCAAAAGGATCCAAACTTGCAATCAGTGATGCAGGTGTTGGTGCAGCATTCTGCAAGGCGGCATTAAAAGGTGCCAGCCTGAATGTTTATATCAACACAAAATCCATGGCTGACAGAGAATACGCAGAAGAATTAAACAAAAAAGCTGATGCAATGCTTGAAAAATATACAAAGATTGCAGATGAAACATTCGAAAGCGTTCTGGGACGTCTGAAATAGTATTCAGTGACATAATTATTAGCGGAGGAAATATAAAAAATGGCAAAGCAGTTATTAGGTAAAGAAGTAACAGCAGCACTGAACGAAAGAATTAAAGCAAACGTAGCTGAGTTACAGGGAAAAGGTGTAAACCCGACTCTGTGCATCATTCGCGTTGGCGAAAACCCAAGTGACATCTCTTATGAAAGAGGAGCAACAAAACGTTGCGAAACACTGGGTGTTGCATGTGAAAAAATCCTTCTTCCGGGAGATGTAACTCAGGAAGAACTTCTTGCAACAATCGATAAGGTAAACAAAGACGACCACATTCATGGTGTTCTTCTGTTCCGTCCACTTCCGAAACATCTGGATCAGGCAGTGATCGAGAATGCGCTTGCAGCAGAAAAAGACGTAGACTGCATGACAGATCTTTCTATGTCCGGTGTTTACACAGGAAAGAAAATCGGTTTCCCGCCATGTACACCACAGGCATGTATGGAAATTCTTGATCATTACGGAATCGACTGCACAGGCAAAAAAGCTGTTGTTATCGGAAGAAGCCTTGTAGTTGGAAAACCTGCTGCAATGATGCTTGTTAAGAAAAACGCAACTGTAACAATCTGCCATACAAGAACAGTGGATATGCCATCTGTAGCAAGAGAGGCAGATATCGTGATCGTAGCAGCCGGCCGTGCTGGTGTTGTCGGTGCGGAATATGTCAAAGAAGGACAGACTATCATCGACGTAGGAATCAACGTAAATGCAGAAGGAAAACTTTGTGGTGATGTTGATTATGCTGCAGTTGAACCGATCGTTGATGCAATCACTCCGGTACCGGGCGGTGTTGGAAGTGTTACTACATCTGTTCTTGTAGGACATGTAGTAGAAGCTGCAATGAGAAAGGTTAATGGATGATCAGAAACAAAAAAGCAATGCTCTTTTGTTCTCAGATAATACTGACAGGTGCCCTTTTGACAGGGGCACCTTGTCTGGCATCTGGGAGTGAACCGGATCATTCCGGAGAAGGCCAGATTCATAAACCGGAAAGTCTGGAAGCACCGGATTTTACATCGGATCCGGATTTTGTAGATGATTCTACAGACAATACGTATGGTTATTACACAATTATGGGAGAGACGACAGTTTCTCTTGCACAGATGACTTCACAGTATGAAGAACGTGGTGTAGAATATCCGTCAGCTATACTGAAGGAAGGCGGAGCAGCAACGATTGATGAATTTTGTACAATGATCCTCGAGGAAGCAAACGCAGAAGGTGTGCGTGGAGAAGTGGTATATGAACAGGCAATGCTTGAGACAGGCTGGCTCCAATACGGAGGAGATTCCGGCGCATCACAGTTTAATTTTGCAGGCATTGGCACGACAGGAGGCGGAGTTGCCGGGGTATCTTATCCGGATGTCCGGACAGGAATCCGTGCACAGGTGCAGCATCTGAAGGCTTATGCATGTGAAGAAGCACTTAATCAGGATTGTGTAGATACAAGATTTGACCTTGTGACTAGAGGAAGTGCACCTTATGTAGAATGGCTTGGTCAGCAGGAAAATCCGAATGGCGGCGGATGGGCTGCCGGATCTGATTACGGAGAAAAACTTAGAAAATTACTTACTCAGCTGAAGTCTGAATGATGAAAATATAGAGAAGAAACACAAATCAAAAATATGATATAAAGTACAAAAAATACCAGAGAATTATCAGATAAAAGAAACATATTTGATAATATCTCTGGTATTTATTATATAGAAGATTTTTAGTATTATTTTCTGTAAAAAAGGCTGGGAATATATCAGTTAAGCTCGATATCTACCAATTCTTTCGGAGGAAGTTTCTTAGTACATCCGGCAAGGAATTTCTTCAGCTCTTTTGAAGATTTTGCAACCGGTACATTCGTTCCGGCACCGCCCATGCAACCACCCGGACAGGCCATACCTTCGATCATACAACCTTTAAGTTTGCCGGCTTTGGCGAGCGCGAGGACTTTTTTGCATTCAGCCAGACTTTCTGCATGTTCGATGTGAACCGGTACATCCGGATAATATTCTTTCAGGCACGCTTCGATTGCACCGGCAACACCGCCTGCAACTGCGTAACCACGTCCGGCTGCTGTTGCGTCATGGAGAGAACCATCTTCTTCAAAAGAAGCAGGATCAATTTCGCGTGCATCAAACATGGCATCCAGCTCTTCAAAAGTCAGGACAAAATCAACATCACTGCGGACGGTGCGGCGCATTGCCTCAAGTTTTTTGGAAGCACATGGTCCGATAAAAACAACTTTTGCGTCCGGCTGTTCCTGCTTTACTTTACGTGCTGTGGCAACCATTGGTGTCAGTTCCTGAGAAATGTTGTCGATCATGGTCGGGAAAAATTTCTTTGCCATCATGGACCAGGACGGACAGCAGGAGGTCAGAAGAAATGGAAGATTACCGGTAGCCACTTCTTTTGCATAATGGTGTGCTTCGGAGATCGCACCGACATCGGCACCGAAAGCAACTTCATGTACATCGGAAAATCCGAGAACCTGCAGAGCAGTCTTGAATTTACCAGGTGTTACATCCTCGCCGAACTGACTGATATAGGCAGGCGCAATGATTGCGACAATTTTGTCCCCGTCGCGGAGAGCATGAGAAAGCTGGAAAATCTGAGATTTGTCAGAAATTGCACCAAACGGGCAGCTCACCATACACATACCGCAGGATACACATTTGTCTTCCAGAATGCTTGCACGGCCCTGTTCGTCACTTCCGATTGCCTTGACTCCACAAGCCTGTTCGCATGGACGGACATTGTGTGAGATGGCGTCGTAGGGGCAGGCAGCTTTACATTTTCCACATTTGATACATTTTTCCTGATCAATATAAGATTTGCCGTCTTTCATGGAAATTGCACCTTTTGGACAGGCCTGCATACATGGATGAGCCACACAGCCACGGCACATATTGCTGACGATGTATTTGTTTGGTGGACAGGCTGCACATGCAGATGGGATGACCTGCATAAGAGGCGGCTCATAATATTTTTCATTGATATTGCTGGCTGCAAGACCGTCTGTCAGATGGACGGCTTTGTTTTCAGGGCGAAGAGAAAGACCCATGGCAAGACGGACTCTTTCGCTGGCAACGGCACGTTCTCTGTAGATACTTTCGCGGTATTTTGCTTTTTCTTCCACGATATTGTAAGGAATTGCTTCAATATCATGGATCAGAGTTTCATCAGAAGATTCAAATCCGGCTTTTGCAACTTCGGCAAAAACTTTGTGTCGGATTGCTCTGACTGGTGTGTCATAATTTCGCATATGTATATCTCCTTAAACTTAATAAGAAATTTTTTCATCTACCTTTCACTATAATAGTGGAAAGAAATTCCAAAAGCAATAAATATTATGTATTTTTAGAAGCACAAAAGAATGAATATCAATACATTTTAAATAAAGTTATATAAAAATAACCAATTATGCAAAAGTTAGATAAAGAAAACAAGATTGATAAAAAATTATACAATATGTTAAAAATGTCACGAAAAAGTCGCGAAAAATAAAAAAATTAAATAAATTAATTCAAAATATCTATATTTTCCTTGTTAAAAATATATATTTAATGTATAATTGGTGATAACAAAGCTGTGTAAATTAGACAAAAACGATGAACGCAGGAAAATCTATTTTCAAACAAGGAGGGAATTGAATGTTAGATCAGTCTTATTACGCGAAGACAGATGAGATCATCGAGCATTACGGACGTAAACCGGCATCACTGATTCCGATCATGCAGGACATTCAGGCAGAATACCGTTATCTTCCGGGAGAACTTCTGACTTATGTTGCATCCAAGATCGGAGTTACAGAGGCTAAGGCGTACAGTGTAGCTACTTTCTATGAGAACTTTTCTTTTGAGCCGAAAGGAAAATATGTGATCAAAGTCTGTGACGGAACTGCCTGTCATGTGCGTAAATCCATGCCGGTTAAAGAAGCGTTGATGAAAGAACTTGGACTTAGTAATAAGAAGCATACGACGGACGATATGCTTTTTACAGTAGAAACCGTATCCTGCCTTGGTGCGTGCGGACTGGCACCAACACTTACGGTAAATGATGAAGTACACCCCAAAATGACACCAGAAAAGGCAATCGAGCTGTTAAATGAATTGAGAGGTGAGACGGTATGAGTATTGTGAGTAAAGAAGATCTGCTCAATAAGCAGGCTGAAGCAAAAAATACCCTGGAATCCTTTACCTGTCGTGTGCTTGTCTGTTCCGGTACAGGTTGCATTGCTTCCGGTGCGCAGAAGATTTACGACGAAATGATGAAATTATGTGAGAATCTGGATTGGGTAAGTGTGGAGATGCAGAAAGATGTTCCACATGTTGGTGTTGTTAAGACCGGATGTCAGGGACTTTGTGAACTTGGACCTCTTATGAAAATCGAACCTTATGATTATCAGTATGTACATGTACAGGTAGAAGATTGTAAGGAAATCGTAGAGCGTACCATTATGGAAGGCCAACCGGTAAGCAGATTGTTTTATCGTGATCATGACACCGTCTGTCCACATCCATCGGATATTCCTTTCCTGAATCAGCAGACAAGAATCGTTCTTGAAAACTGTGGAAATATCGATGCAGAATCTATTGATGAATATATTGCAGCCGGCGGATTTCAGGCTATGGCAAAAGCTTTCTTTGACATGTCTCCGCAGGAGGTTATCGATGAAGTAACGAAATCCGGACTTCGCGGACGTGGCGGAGCTGGTTTCCCGGCCGGTAAGAAATGGTCGCAGGTAGCCCGTCAGAAAGAAAAAGTCCGTTACGTTGTATGTAACGGTGATGAGGGTGACCCGGGCGCATTTATGGATGGCTCCGTAATGGAAGGTGATCCATACAAAATGATCGAAGGTATGGTCATTGCTGCTTATGCAGTAGGCGCCGAGAACGGATATATTTACGTACGTGCAGAATATCCGCTTTCCGTAAAACGTCTCCGCATGGCTATCGAGCAGGCGGAAGCGTATGGCCTCCTTGGTGACAATATCCTTGGTTCCGGTATAAATTTCCACTTACATATCAATCGTGGAGCCGGCGCGTTTGTCTGTGGTGAAGGTTCTGCCCTTACCGCATCCATCGAAGGAAATCGTGGTATGCCGCGTGTAAAACCACCGCGTACCGTAGAAAAAGGACTCTGGGAAAAACCAACAGTTCTTAATAACGTAGAGACATATGCAAATGTTCCGAAGATCATTCTTCAGGGTGCTGACTGGTTCCGTACCATCGGCACAGAAGGAAGCCCGGGAACAAAGACCTTCTCCCTGACCGGTGCAATCGAAAACACAGGTCTTATCGAAGTTCCGATGGGAACAAGCCTTCGTCATATCATTTATGATATCGGTGGAGGATTAAAGAGTGGAGCAGCTTTTAAGGGTGTACAGATCGGTGGCCCTTCCGGTGGATGTCTGATTGAAGACCAGATCGACCGTCCACTTGATTTTGACTCTGTAAAATCACTGGATGCGATCATGGGTTCCGGTGGTCTGGTAGTAATGGACGAAAACACCTGTATGGTAGAAGTTGCCAGATTCTTTATGAACTTTACACAGCGTGAAAGCTGCGGCAAATGTGTTCCATGTCGTGAGGGAACCAAACGTATGCTGGAGATCCTCGAAAGAATCGTAGAAGGAAAGGGCGAAATGTCCGACCTTGATGAACTGGAAGAACTTGCAACTATGGTTCAGAGCATGGCTCTCTGTGGACTTGGAAAGAGTGCACCGCTTCCGGTTATCAGTACTCTGAAACGCTTCCGCGATGAATACGAAGAACATATTCGTGACAAGAAATGCCGTGCAAAAGTCTGCACCGCACTTCGTCAGTTCCATATCAATCCGGAATTTTGTATCGGCTGCGGCAAATGTGCAAAGAACTGTCCGGCAGCGGCTATTTCCGGAAAGATCAAACATCCGTATCATATTGACAATGAGCTTTGTATCAAGTGCGGTACCTGTAAAGATAACTGTAACTTTGATGCAATTTATGTGGAAGCATAGGAAGGGGGCTGACTTATGGGTACAATGACAATTGACGGTAGAAAAGTGGAATTTACCGATGAAAAAAATATCCTTACCGTGATCCGTAATGCAGGCATCAACATTCCGACACTGTGCTATCATTCAGAGATTTCCACATTCGGAGCCTGTCGTTTATGTACGGTTGAAGATGACAGAGGCAAAACATTTGCGTCCTGTTCAGAACAGCCGAGAGACGGAATGGTAATCTATACCAACACCGGAAGACTGAGAAATTATCGTAAACTGATCGTGGAGCTTCTTCTTGCAGCACATTGCCGTGACTGTACAACCTGTATCAAGAGCGGCGAATGTGTGCTTCAGGAACTTGCACATCGTCTCGGAGTAAGAAACATCCGATTTGAAAATACAAGAGAACAGCATGAACTGGATTTCAGTTCGCCATCTATCGTGCGTGATCCGAATAAATGTATCCTTTGCGGCAACTGTGTACGTGCCTGCGAAGAGATTCAGGGAATCGGCGCACTTGGATTTGCATTCCGTGGAACAGAAGCTATGGTTATGCCGGCATTCAACAAAAAAATTGCAGAGACACAGTGTGTAAACTGTGGTCAGTGCCGTGTATTCTGTCCGACCGGTGCGATTTCCATTCATACCAATTCTGACAAAGTATGGAAAGCTCTGGCAGATCCGGAAATCCGTGTGGTTGCACAGATCGCTCCGGCAGTTCGTGTAGCTGTTGGTGATCATTACGGCCTTCAGAAGGGCAGAAGTGTGATGGGCAAAATCGTCAATGCACTGCACCGTATGGGCTTTGATGAAGTTTATGATACAAGCTTCAGTGCTGACCTTACTATTATGGAAGAATCAGCGGAGTTCCTGGATCGAATTGAAAAAGGAGAAAAACTTCCTCTTCTGACATCCTGTTGTCCAGCATGGGTAAAATTCATCACTGATCAGTATCAGGAATTTATTCCGAATCTTTCTACCTGCAGATCCCCACAGGGAATGTTGTCGGCAGTCATCAAAGAATATTTCCGTGATCCGGAACATGCAGCAGGAAAGAAGACCATTATGGTTTCCGTTATGCCATGTACTGCAAAGAAAGCAGAAGCAGTTCGTCCGAACAGCTATACACATGGAGAGAAAGATACGGATATCGTCATTACGACTACAGAACTGATTCGTATGATCGATAACTTTGGTCTTGACTTTGCGTCTCTTGATCCGGAGGCATGTGATATGCCATTTGGATTTGGTTCCGGCGGTGGTGTGATCTTTGGTGTTACCGGTGGTGTTACCGAGGCAGTTCTCCGTCGTCTGAATCCGGATCATTCCAAGGAAACCATGAATGAAATCGCAGAGTGCGGTGTCCGTGGAGAAGAAGGAATCAAAGAATTTACAGTTCCGTATAAAGGAATTGATGTAAAAGTCTGCGTTGCCAGCGGTCTTGCAAATGCAAGAACTGTTATGGAACGTGTAAAGAACGGCGAGGCTGAATATCATCTGATTGAGATCATGGCATGTCGTCGTGGATGTATCATGGGTGGCGGTCAGCCGACCAGATCAGGTGACAGAACCAAAGCGGCAAGAGCCAAAGGTCTGTATAATGCAGATAATACCATGATCATCAAGAAGTCCGATGAGAACCCGCTTGTACAGGAACTGTATGCCGGATTGCTCAAAGGCAAGGAGCATGAACTGCTTCATAATGAGTTTTATTGATTTGTAATTTGAGGGTATGATGAGAGTAATGTGATATAACACCGAGGTGAGGGGATATCACTGAGGTGTAGTGAGAAGAGCTGACACGGGATCTGTCCC
>CAKROE010000046.1 GCA_934371915.1 uncultured Blautia sp.
GTGTATATTATTGTAAAGGTGAATGAAATTTATATAAGACGACTGCAAACAGGAAAAATTTGGTAATAGTGCTAAATAGATCCGAATGAGAAAACGGCTTCGAGGCTGAGAAACACTATGAACTTCTTCGACTGCTAAATTCATGAGAAAAAATCACAAACTCGCCTTCGGCTCAGACAGTGTGATTTTTTCTCATAATGCAGTCTCAGAAATTCTAAGGGTTTCTACAGTCTCTGCAGAGGTTTCCCATTCGGATCCATTAGCCCTGTTCCACGTTTTTCCTTTTCTGCACATCCTATTCTTTTGAACTTTTGCTCCACCTTTCCAATATATGACACGATTCTTCCCTCGTAGGGCGGCGCTGGCGCTGTTCCTGCTGTTCGCAGCTTTCCCGCCGCCCGGTCCGGTTCCGGGCAAGCTCCGACCACCTCGGGCACAGGAATGAAATGTAATAGAAGGCAGGAGAAATTACAGAAAGTTTGAAAAGATGGAAAGCGCAAAAATGGCATTGTCGAGCCTTTGCAGATATCTGTAGTTGTACTTGGATATGTTCTGGCTGTGCTGGCAAAACCGTCAGCTCTGTCTGAGCGTCAGCGAGTTTGCTGACGGTTTTGACGTTTTCACAGACAGGTTATATCCTAGTTCAACCAGATATCGAAACTGCTCGTCAACGCCATTTTTGAGGGAATTTCCATCTGCATAACTGCTTTTATCCCCTGCTCTTCTATTTATTTCATACTATATTTTACAATCAACAATTCCACACTCAATACATCCTGCAGTCTTCCGGTCTTCACGGCCTCCTCTGCATCTATAAAATCCTCCTCCGCTTTTTCAAGTTCCTCTATCTTATATGCCCTCGCGCACGTCAGCAGATTCCTCACTGCGAACGACGGCACGCCCAGTCTTGTGGCAATTTCATTCTGGGAAGCTCCTTCCACAGACATTTTCTTTGCAAGGCACATCTGCCGGAACTGCTTCGAAAGCAGAAACAGAATCCTCATCGGTGGCTCACGAAGTGTCAGAAGATCATTGTACAGATCCAGCGCTTTACGCTGATTTTTCTCCGTAACAGCACGCACCATATCGAAAATTTTGTTTTCTGTCCGTGTCGTACAGATTTCCTCAATGTCTTCCGCCGTGACAACATCTTTTCCCATCGTGTATGTGATCAGCTTTTCCAGTTCCATCCGGATATTCCCCATATCCGTACCTGTCTTTGTCAGGAACAGTTCCATATCCCCCGGACGGATTTTCCTGCCTTCCTTCGCAAGAATCCCCGCTGCCCAACGCATCAGAGTTTTCTCATCCTGCTTCGCAAACTCCACGATCCCGCCACAGCTTTTGACCGCTTTGTACATCCGGTTTCGCCTGTCAACTTCTTCCTCCACAAAAATGATCCGCAGATAATCAGGAAGTTCCTTCATATAATCCGCAAGTTCATCACATTTATTTTTGAAAAATCCTGAATTTTCTACCAGGACTACTCTGTGATCAGCAAAAAAAGGCATCGTCTCACAGAGATCGATCATCTCTCTTACCTCGATACCCTTGCCTTCATATTTACTGAAATTCATGGTATCATCGTCGGGATTTAATGCATGTATCAGTTTTTCTTTATACTGGATTTTGAGATACGCTTCTTCACCAAACAAAAGGTACGCATTTTTAAAATTGCCTGTCTTAATATCTTCCTGTAAATTCTTCAATGCTGACAAGTCCTCCTGAAAAACACCCTATCTGTCTCTTTAGTATAGACGATTTTTCCTTTTTTCTCAATCTATAAATCTGTCCAGCCAGATTCTATCCCCGTCTGTCTGCACAGTAATCGCTCCGTTTTTCATCGTATATTCCACCTGCGCACCGCAATCTTCCAGCCTTTTTATCGTATCTGCCGAAGGATGACCGTATGTATTTTTTGCCGAGCAGGAAATCACCGCAATCTCAGGGTTTACAACATTCAGAAATTCCTGACAGGTCGAGTATTTTGAGCCATGATGTGCCACCTTCAGAAAGTCCACATCTTCCATCGAATCCATCAGTTTTTTCTCAGTCTCCGTCCCGATATCCCCTGTAAAAAGTCCCCGAAACTTTCCAAAATGCACTTCCATGACCATGCCGTCTTCATTCGTATCACTGCCATCCGCCCCGTTTTCCGGCGCCAGAATTTCTATCTGAACTTCTTTTGTTTTAAGCAGATTTCCCTCCCGTCCGGTCTGTATCTGAATGTTGCTCTGCCCTGCCAGCATTTTCATTTTCTCATACTCTTCTCCTGTTGTATTCCAGTCCGGCAGAATCAGATTTTTGACGCGTACTGTCGTAAGATTCTGTGCACATAATTCCAGAAGTTCCTCAATTCCGCTGATATGGTCTTTATCTGTATGCGAGACAAAAATCCCGTCAAGCACCGCGATCCCCTGATTTTTCAGATACGGAAGGATCTGATAGGCTGCCGTATTTTTCTTATTGCTGCTGCCGCCATCAATCAGAAAATTCTCTCCTCCGGGCATCTCAAGGACACAACAGTCTCCCTGCCCGATATCCAGACAGGTAATCACAAGTCCCTCGCGGGGATGATAACCAAGAAAAACAACTGCAAGTATCACTAAAATAACGGCCGCTGCGCTCCGCATAGCTTTTTCCCCTGCTGCGTTCTTCCCCCACTTCAGTCCCGCAAAAATCACAGCCAGCATCACATAATACACCACACACTGCCACAACTTCGGGCTTCCTGCAATCCATGTGCTGTGCGGAATCCATCCCACCACTTCACATAGTTTTTCGTAAAAAAACAACACACATTTTCCCGGAAAAAGCACCTTTTTTGCGATTTCAACTGCAAAAGTCCCCACCGGCAATGCAAAAATCCCACTTGCCAGCACGAGTCCCGATGTCGGCAGAACAAGCAGATTCAGAAACACACCGGCAAGTGACACTTCTCCGTACGCGTACAGTACAATCGGAAGTGTTATCAACCACACGATTACCGAGCCGGCAAGACTTTTGGCAATCTTTTTTTCCAGATTAAGCAATGAACAGATTTCCGGTGTCACAGCTCCTATTCCAATTACCGCCCCAAACGACAGCAAAAAACTCACACTGTACAGATATGCCGGAGCGTCCAGTAAAAGCACAATTGCCGAAAGTGCCATCGCACTTAAAAGGTCGTAACTCCTGCCTGCAATTCCCGCCCCGACCAGTATCAGGAACATTCCAACCGCACGCATCGCAGACACGCTTCCGCCTGTCATCATTCCGTAAGTATAGACCAGAAATGCCGAAACCGCCCCTGCCATACCGTTTCCGGCTCCTGCCTTTTTCAGCAGTCGGAAAAATCCCATGCCGACAAAGCTGATGTGCAGACCCGAAATTGCAAGTATATGCATAATTCCTGACATCTGGTACTGCATTTTTGTTTCTGCATCAAGATTTCCTCTCTCTCCGAGAATCATTGCCTGAAAGATTCCCGCATATGCCCCGGCAGCTTCATCCAGTATGCTTTCTGCTTTCCGGCGAATTTCCTGCAAAAACTGTCCAAAGTATGAATATTCAGCACTTTTGCCACAGATTTCCCCGTTTTTCATCTGGTAATAAATTTTCTGACAGCCATAATACTGTTTTGAATCAAATTCGCCGGGATTTCGAGGTCCCGGAATCTCTTCTAATTTTCCACAGATCCTCAAAAACATCCCGATTCGGATCTGCTCTTCTTTATTTAAATAAACTTTTATATTTTCAATGGGAATTTGTTCTGACCCGACAGTCAGACAGACTTGTTTCAGATAGACAGAAAGAGAATACTCTGCAGCCTGACAGCTCTGTACCTCACCGCTCACAGTAAATTTCGAATGTCCCGAAATATACTTCTGTACAGACACCGGCAGCGGATTTCCGTTTATCATGGAAATCCCCGCCAGATCCGTCACATAAAGCCCCAATATCAGAAGCAGACAGACCAGACACACCGGGCGTCTTTTCATTGTCTTTCCTTTCTGTATGACTCTGTAAGTTTATAGAATTTTCTCAGGACTTCTCTTTGTCGTCCTGTGCAATAAGATCTTCATTTTTTTCATAAAATTTGTACAACGGAAGGCTTTCCTGAAAATTACCATCCATACTGCCATCAACGGAAATCTGGACTTTTTCTGCATCACAGGAATCCAGAATAGAATTCACGACAGAATAAACCGAAATATCCTCAGATACATCTTCTGCTCCTTCGCGGAACGCACTGTTCATATTGACATAACAGATCTTGTCCGCCGTGATCACACTCAATACTGAAGAGTGTTCTGATATCGTCGGATAATGCCCTTCTTCCATCGGTCCTTTCGCAAGCTGTTCAAGGACAATGCGCTCTTTCGGAAGAGAACGCCTGTAATAGACATTTCGCACTTCCTTCACAAGTTTTTTGCCGCTTTTGTCTGCAAAATACAATGTAAACGTATCATACCGATAGCTTTCGGTGTCTTTTCCGGAATACTCTGCAAATGTTTTGCCGGTCATTTCACCTATTTCTTCGTTTCGTGAATTTTTGAGTGCCTGTCCTGCTACTGTAAAACAAATTTTAGTGATATCCGGCACCTGCAAAAGCGTCTGCACGATTCCGGCACGTGTCATGATCTCACGTACTTTACTCATATTGTTGTACTCTTTGCTAAAATCAATGACCAGAAGATCGTCCTGTACATCATATGAATTGATCGACACCTCTTCCGGAAGCAGGCTGACTCCGCCGTCCGGAACTTCTTTCTTGCCGAGTTTCTGCATCAGATCTTTAACCATGAATTCGGTTGTTTCTTCTTTCGGCTCATACGGTTCTTCTTTCAGTACCGTTTCTGACGCATTCAGATAATAAAAACTGTATTTACTTTCTTCCGTACCTGACTGAGTTTTCGTCTCAATGCTGCATCCTGCAAAAAGACTGCATATCAGTGCTGCCAGAAGAAGTATGCTAACTGATTTCTTCATCCGGCACCTCCTACGGAATATATGACAGGGGCACTCGAACGGAAAATGTCGTTCCTTCCCCTTCTTTGCTGAATACTTTGATCACACCATGATGCATCGTGATCGTACTTCTGGTTATCGCAAGTCCTAAGCCCGTTCCACCGATCTCCCTTGAATGCGATTTATCTACACGATAAAAGCGCTCAAAAATACGATCCAGTGAATCCTCCGGTATACCCATTCCGGAATCCGCTACTGTGACATAAAAATCCTTGTGGTCCGCATCAATTGAGACGCGTACCCATCCGTCATCCACATTATATTTGATTGCATTTTCAACCAGATTGCTGATTGCAGAAGTAAATTTCAACTCATCTACATCCGCTTCCACCGGCCGGAAACTGTCAAGGATCAGATCAATATTACGCTTGTCCGCAATCGGACGAAGTCGCTTGAGAATATCTTCAAGAAGCTGATTGATATTCATATGGCTGATCTGAAGATCAGCGGATTTTTTATCCATCTTAACCAGTGTCAGAAGATCCGTGATAATACGGTTTTCTCTGTCGATCTCAGCTGTAATGTCACGCATAAATTCCTGATAAAGTTCCTCCGGCACACCTTCCTGACCAACCAGCGAATCAGCCAGCACTTTCATAGAAGTCATCGGTGTCTTTAATTCATGTGACACATTGGACACAAACTCGGATCGCGATTCGTCCAGTACTTTCATTCTTGTCAGCATTTTATTAAATGCATCTGTGATCAGTTCTGTCTCTGTATAATCCGGTACGGAAATCTCATCTTTCTGATAACCATCTGTGAGGTCTTCAATGGACTTCGTAACTCTCGCCAGTGGTTTGACAAGTACAGATGCCAGAATATACGCAAGGAATACCGACAGCGCAATGATAATCCCGACGATCAGCATGCCTCTCTGCTCCAGTTCGCTCACGGTAGCCATCACAGCACTCATAGAAATATCTACCAGCATTGCGCCCTGCATCTGCGGCACATCGGCGCTTCTGACCGGAACAGCAAGTTCCAGTGTCTGACCATATTTACGATAATCAGTTGCCTCTCCGCTCTTAAAACATTTGACCACTTTCGGCGAGATCAGTATCTTACCCTCATCTACATTGTAGGTATCTTTCACTACCTTAAAATCACGGTCCACCAGCATGATCCTGCCACCGTAGGTGTTTGACAGAACCTCGAGTTTGCTGTTGATCGACTCTGAACCCGGATCATTGAGATAGTTTTCTTTAATGATCTGGTTGCAGAGTATTGCGCACTGCGTCCGTATCTCGCCTGTCCGTACCTCAATCGCCTGCTGTTTATAATTGCCGATCATGAGCTGTGTCACAATGATTCCCGGCACGATTCCGAGAATGACCAGAATGACCATAATCCGAAAACGCAGGCTCTTAAAAAATTTGGTTTTCTTTTTTGTTACCATATCTTATGCCTGGAAATAATATCCTACTCCCCATTTGGTGTGTACATATTTTGGCTCGCTCGGGTTGGTCTCAATCTTTTCGCGGAGACGACGGATATGTACGTCCACAGTTCTGACATCTCCCGGATACTCATATCCCCATACGATATTCAGAAGGTTCTCACGGCTGTAAACTTTGTTCGGGTTGAATACCAGAAGTTCCAGCACGTCAAACTCTTTTGCGGTAAGATTGATCTCCTTGCCTGCAATAAATACACGGCGGCTCTCGCAGTCCAGTTTCAGATCTCCGGACTCGATCGTCTTTGCTTTTTCTTTTTCTTCATGTTCGGAACGTGCACGACGCATGATCGCTTTAATACGCGCCTTGACTTCCAGAATATTGAACGGTTTTGTGATATAGTCATCTGCACCGTAATCCAGTCCCAGAATCTTGTCCATATCTTCACCTTTTGCAGTCAGCATAACGATCGGAACATTGGAAAATTCCCTGATCTGCTGGCATACCTCCAGTCCGTCCATCTTCGGAAGCATCAGATCCAGAAGAATGATGTCATATTTATTTGCCTTTGCCTTCTCGACTGCTTCCTCGCCGTCGTATGCACAGTCAACCTCCATGCCATCCTGCTCCAGATTGAAACGGATTCCCTTTACGATCAGTTTCTCGTCATCCACCACTAAAACTTTCCTGCTCATTCTTTTCTCCTTATTTTACTGCTATTTTATCCTTGATCGCCGAAAACGTACTTTCTTTGATCCCGGGCACCTGCATGATCTCCTCCACTGCGGAAAAAGCCCCGTGTTCTTCTCGATAGGAAAGGATTGCCTGTGCCTTGGCATCTCCGATTCCTGTCAGTGTCTTCAGTGCCGCAGCATCCGCAGTATTGATATTAACCGTATTGGAATCATCCTCATCCATATTGCCTCCCGGGCTTCCGGGAGCAGATGTACTTCCCTCCGGCATCGGATCATCACCCGCTTCTGCTTCTTCCTGTGTAGGTACATAAATCTGCTGACCATCACTGACCGGCTGTGCCTGATTGACAAGTCTCGTCGCTGCTTCCGGCAAAAAACCTCCCGCCGCTTCGATTGCCTGAAAAATCCGGCTGTCACCTTCCATTTCATATACACCGGGATTTACGACTGCTCCACAGACATCCACAAATATCTTCGGCAGTATCTCAGCAGACTCTGTCGGAGCCTCAATCGGCCCTGCCTGTTTTTCCTCTTTGACTGCTTTTGTTGTTACTTCTGTGTCCTCTGTCACTTCCGGTGTTTTTGTATTTTCTGCCTCAGTCTGACCAGTCAGCAGCATTTCACTCCGACGGTCTCTGCAGCCGCTCAAAGCAACGCTGCAAAACAACCACAAAATACAGATAGTCCGTGTGTATTTTTTTCTTATGATCATTCGGTTCACTTCCCTCCGTAGCATTACGGCAGACTTCCCCGATTTTCATACTTAACCATATTTCATTTTAACGAATTTTACAGGGTTTTACAACCCCTATTCCCATTTAAAAATCACGATCCCGGCAATTGCAATCAGCATTCCAAGGACTTTCCTCCATACAAAAGGTTCCTGTTCCACACCAAACATTCCGAAAAGTTCAATCACGTATGCTACGACAAGCTGCGAGATTACGATCAGCATTGCCGCTTTTGCCGGACCCAGCGCACCCATGCTCTGAATCACTGTAATCGTAATAAAAGCTCCGATCACACCACCCAGTAGTGTATATTTATTTTCAATCTGCCAGAGTACTCCTATACTCTGCCGTCCGGTAAAAAGCCACGCTGCCACGCATACCACAAACGCAGAAAGCTGTACCCACCCGGTCGATACCCAGAGACTGGTCTGTTTCGTCACTTCCGTATTAAAAACACCCTGAATACTCATCAATGCGCCGGATATCAGCGCCGCCAGAAATCCCCACATAAAATACCTCCCGTCAAAACAGGCTGGTTCTTATCGAGCCAGCCTGTCATTTTGCTATTCAGATTTCATTTCGCTGTCTGTTATTAAAATATGTAAAAAACAGCTTTTTTATGCGGATATTATTTCACAGTAATCTTGATTTTTACGGACTTGCTTCCGGATTTGACTGTGATCGTTGCAGTTCCTTTTTTCTTTGCTTTCACAACTCCTTTTGAAGTTACGACTGCTACTTTTTTGTTGGAACTGGTATATGTGATTTTTTCTTTGCTTGTCACAGGTGCTACAGTTGTCTGGAAACTCAGCTTTTTACCACGTTTCATGGTAATCTTGCCTGCTGCTTTTTTACCTGTTGCCTTGTTGATTACTTTTACGGATTTAGTCTTTACAGCTGTTTTCTGTACTTTTACCTTGAACCAGGTGCTGTATCCGCTGGCAAGTTTTACCGTGATCTTTGCAGTTCCTGCTTTCTTTCCGGTAACCTTGCCCTTCGAGTTGACTGTTGCAACTTTTGTATTGCTGCTCTTCCATGAAACAACTTTATCACCATTTGCAAATCCACTTGCCTTTACGGTAATACTCTGTTTTACTTTCAGCGGAAGCGTTTTCTTTGCCGTTACATTCAGAGTCAGTTTTGGAGAAAGTTTTGAAGAAGCTACTGTACGTGTCTCACCTGTATGTGTCTCACAGGTCTGTACTTGCTGTCCGCCTTTAAATACTGTTGCTGTATCAGAAACTGTTTTCCACTTGCATCCGGTAAGGTTTACTCTCGCAATGTCAATAGTCTGAGAAGGCCAGATTCCACCTACGCAAATCAGATAAGTCTTACCTTTTTCAAGGCGGCATCCCCTGTCAGCACCTTTCCACGCATTATCTCGCCACTCTGTATAATCAGACAAAGCACCGTCTGCCTTTATACATTTGATATCATCGATCATATTCCAGGTCATTCCATCATCTGGATCAGTGCCTATGGATTTGACTGAATACATCGCCGTCTCAGTCGGCACAAAACGGTACCAGCTAAGCGCTTCGCCGCTGTTCGGATCATCTTTGAGCGTTGTTTTACCTTCTTTAACTTCTGGATAGAGATTAAAATCTATGTATTTTACATTAACTTCAAATGTATTTGATTTTACATCTCCATATTCAAAATACATCTCGTATTTTGTACTTTTATGCTGCCGCAGCCAGTTCTCATCAATTTCGCCTCTGGTATTTTTTGCTACCAGTTTTGCCTTATGCTTTAAAGAGCTGGTTGTTGTATCTGTTTCATTTCTGAAATAGCGGTTGCTGGTGGAATATGTCGTTCCATCTGCATAAGTCCAGACAAGAGTTCCGGAGATATGCAGCATTTCATCTGACCCTCCCCATACCGATGACGGAGTAAGCCCTGTATATTTATCCGGTATAAACTGAAGTTTTCTGACCTGATTTTCCACAGAAATATTCAAATCAAATTTCAGATCCGTTTCACCCAGGATTTGGATGACATAAATTTTGTTCTTTTCCACATTGCATGAAATTTCCGTATCCAGAGCTGATGTTACATATTTGTAAGAATCACCATCTTCTTCGTATATTCCCAGTCCCACTTCTTTTGAAGCTTTAAATTTATATACATCTGTTGATTCTGCTTTAAACCAGTAATAAAAGTAACTGTCATCTTCTGCACAGATTAAACCTTTATTGTCGCCCATAACAAGCTGATTACTGCTGTCTGCAATAAAATCTCTGACATTAATGGTATATCCTGTTGTTACATTCTCGTAACCTCTGACAGTAAACTGGTATTCGCCTGGTTTCAGCTCTTCGGTTGAAGCAAAAGTATCATATTCTTTCTCACCGTCCGTCAGTGCAAAAAAATATTTTCTGTTGTAATCGTCAGACCACATTCCCGTATCTCTCGGATATAATTTTGCAGTTGTATCGTCCTGATATGTGATCGTCATAACAGCACCCTCGATAGCAAAACTGCTCAGTCCTCTGTAGAATGTTGTCATAGCAGATCCTGCTTCCAACTGGATGGATTTGACTTCTTTTTTCTCGCTGTCATTATCCTGCACTGCAATTTCATCTTCGTCCTGACTGGTAAAGAGGTCTGTCTCATCCCCGGTATCAGTCTCGGTTTCTTCATCCGGCTGTACCGTTATCTCCTCAGTACCCCCCCCCTGAAATTCCGGCATCTTCGGAAATCTCAGGATCTTCGAAAGATATTTCTGCTTCGCTATCTTCCGTCTCTTCGTTCTGTTCCGGCTCTGCAGTGATTTCTTCTGTGCTTTCACTCAGTTCCACAGAAGCTTCCACTTCATCGGAAAAATCTGCTGCGCTTGCAATCATTGCTGTCGCATCCAGACTTGTGACAGTCATCGCTGCTGCCAGAAGTAATGCAATGTGTTTTTTCTTCATAACTTTGTTTCCTCCTTTTTGTTTTATAAAAACACGCTGATATTGTACCATATTCTGGTATTTTTTTAAAGAAAAAAGCCCTGCCTCTGTGATTCATACCACAAAAACAGGACTTCAACATCAAATGTTCTTTTTATTTAATTGAAACGACTCTGTATCCGGCATCTTTGACGATTCTTTTAAGCTGCTCCTCGTCAAGTTCGCGGTCATAGGAAACGACTGCTTCGTTTTCGGAAAGATTTACTTTTGCAGAAGCACCGTCCACCTTATTGATTGCTTCGGTAACTGCTTTTACACAGTGTTCACAGTGCATACCGGAAATTTTGAGAACTTTCTTTCCAAGAATCGGATTTTCCAGTGCTTTGTCCGGAATATCGAGAACAATCGTCTCTCCGCCACCGCCGCAGCACGGACTGTCGCCTTTAAAGTGTTTGATGGAGCCTTTCAGAGCAAATCCAAGTAAAACAACCACGATCAGTACAATTATTATGTCAACCATTATTCGTCGCCTCTTCTGAACTCTTCATCTCTTTTTTGTTGTCTTTTTTTCCTGATCCACTGAACTCCCTGATAGATCAGCATTCCGACAATGTAAATGATGATTACTGCACCAAACATGTACATTGTGGATCCTGTTGAATCTCCCATGTTATTGCCTCCTATTTCAGACGGTTCTTTTTACGGGAAGTCTGTGCGGTTCCTTTAAAAGCAGCACCGCTGCATCCGCCGCAGCTTCCGCAATTTCCACTGCATCCGGCGCATCCCATATGTTTGCCTTCTTTTGAATTCTTTACACTCTTATAGATCACGAATGCACAATATCCGAGAATCAGAACCATTATAATTATATTTGCAAGCATTTTACTCATCCTCTCTAATTACTACTGCCGACCACACAAGTTGCTTCTCCGTTTCATCCGGAATAACTTTCTTTAAGGTGAAAGCAGAGGCCGGACACATCTCTGTATCCAGCCCCTTTATTATTTCATAATTTCTTATGCCTGTACAGAACGTTTGGAGTAAACTTTCTGATCTTTGTACGGATCTGGTCTGAACAGCAGGAACAGCATTACGATAAGCACTGCAAATCCTACTACAGTACCGATTCCAAATGCTCCGCCGGTTACGAAAGAACCGATCTGATAGAAGCAGAGGCAAACGATGTAAGCAAATATATTCTGGAAGAGAATTGCGAACCAGAACCATTTTCTGTCGTTCATTTCTTTTGCCATTGTTGCGATAGCTGCAAGGCAAGGAGAATCAAGAAGGTTGAACATCAGGAAGGAAAAAGCTGCGATTCCTGTCGGAAACCAGCTTGCAACACCTGCTGCAACGTTTACTGCATCTTCTGTATCACCGGCTACGTTAGCCAGAACACCCATGGTAGATACGATAGCTTCTTTTGCTGTGAAACCGGAGATAGAAGCTGCTACCGGCTGCCACTCGCCAAATCCAAGTGGAGCAAAAATCGGAGCGATCACACCGCCGATTGCTGCCATAAGGCTGTCTGCGCTGTCTTCTACCATACCGAATCCACCATCTGTAAATCCGAATCCACCAAGGAACCACATTACTACGCAGGCAAGGAAGAGGATTGTACCTGCTTTGATAATGAATCCTTTCAGTCTTTCCCATACATGAAGGAGAACTGTTTTAACCTGCGGAATATGATACTGCGGAAGCTCCATTACGAACGGAGCCGGTTTACCGGAGAACGGTTTTGTTTTCTTAAGGATGATTGCGGCTACAAGTACAGCTACAATACCGATAAAGTACATCAGCGGAGCAATGAATGAGCTCTCTGCATATCCTGCAGTCTCACCGGCGATCACACCACCCATAAGAGCGATAACCGGAAGTTTTGCACCACAGGGAATGAATGTTGCTGTCATAATTGTAAGACGTCTGTCATTGTCCTGCTCGATGGTCTTGGAAGCCATGATTCCAGGGATACCACATCCTGAGGAGATCAGAAGCGGAATGAAGCTCTTACCGGAAAGTCCGAAGTGACGGAATACACGGTCCATAACGAATGCGATACGTACCATGTAACCACAGTCTTCAAGGATGGACAGGAACAGGAACAGGATTGCCATCTGAGGAACGAATCCAAGTACTGCACCGAGGCCACCGATGATACCATCAACTACAAGTCCCATTACCATATCACTGGCACCGATGCCGGTAAGGATGTTTGTAAAGAAGTCCTGAATAGCTACTACGAATACATCGTTTGTCCAGTCTGTTACAAATGTACCGACTGTTGTTACCGATACATAATATACAAGCCACATAACTGCAACGAAGATCGGGATACCGAGGATACGGTTGGTAACGATGCGGTCGATCTTATCAGATACAGTCAGTTTGTCTTTTGCCTTTTTAACGGTTGTGTTAACGATCTTCTGGATGAATTTGTATCTCTCGTCTGTTACGATACTCTCCATATCATCGTCATGTTTTTTCTCAAGATCCTGACGTTTACTGTCTACCAGAGACTGTCCGGAAGCAGAAAGTTTCATAGCCTCTTTTACTTTTTCGTCATTCTCGAGGAATTTTACTGCATACCATCTCTTCTTGTCTTCTGTGATGGAGGACGGAAGAACTTCCTTTACTTCACTGATTGCTTCTTCCATCTCTTTTGTAAAGATTTCTTTCGGAAGATCTACGCTGCTCTTCTTTGCAGTTTTTACTGCCTCGTCGATCAGCTTGTCAAGGCCTTCACCTTTCAGTGCAGATGTCTCGATGATCGGGCAGTCAAGCAGCATGGAAAGACGCTTGGTGTCAATCTTGATTCCTCTTTTTTCAAGCAGATCGGCCATGTTCAGTGCGATGACAACCGGAACACCTGTCTCGATCAGCTGTGTGGTCAGATACAGGTTACGCTCGATGTTTGTTGCATCGACAAGGTCAATGATTACGTCTGGATTTTCTTTGAGAACGTAGTCACGGCTGACTACCTCTTCCAGTGTGTATGGCGAAAGGGAATAAATACCAGGAAGGTCAGTTACGATGATGTCTTCGCCTTTCCCTCTTTTTCCCTTTAATTTACCTTCTTTTTTCTCTACAGTAACTCCCGGCCAGTTTCCTACGTACTGGTTAGCGCCCGTTAATGCGTTGAACATTGTTGTTTTACCACAGTTCGGGTTGCCGGCAAGTGCAATCTTAATTGCCATTTTTTCTTACCTCCTTAATCCCTCTTATTGTAACTGCATGCTTCTTACACAGTTGCATTTTTCATAATAGTTCCTACAGAACACTACTGCGCACTTATTTTACCTGTACGCACTGAGCATCATTCTTTCTTACGGATAACTCATAACCTCTTACAGTGATCTCTACTGGATCTCCAAGCGGAGCAACTTTTCTGATGTACAGCTCACTTCCTTTTGTAATTCCCATGTCCATGATACGACGTTTGTATGCGCCATCTCCTTCAATTTTCGTTACAACAACGGTAGTTCCGACTTTTGCATCACCTAAAGTCATTGTTCTGTCTCCTTTCTCCTCTTTGTTATATTGCTTAAAGCTTTTATAACTTTTATAATAATTAATACCTGACGAATTGCTCCGCTGCCTTGCAGCTTTCGCAATTCTGCAAACATTCGAAATCCGCGGCGTTCATTAATTCACTATTCACGTTGTTCATAGTGTCTTAATGGAACTTGCTTCTTTCTCATGTTTGGGCGGGTTCCAAATCCATGCATTTCTGCGTGCAAGCACGCTCAATGCATGAGCTTTTGAACCCTGGTATTAATTCATATCATTATATGTCTTGCCATATCCGAGTTGACTGCTACGCGGGCATCTTTGATGTTAACAATCACGTTTCCGCCGATTGCAGACACTATACTCACTTCTGCATCATTTACAAATCCGAGGTTTGCAAGAAAACGTCTTGTCTCGTCATTTCCGCCAACTTTCCGGATCTTACATTTCTCACCGATTCCTGCCATAGTTAAAGGCATCATATGTATCAGCTCACTTTCTGTTTGAATTCAGATTCTCAGATTCTGCTGTCAGGATCTTGTTGAGAATTTTTTTCTTTATTAAAAAAGTTCACAGTTAATCTCTGTTTACTTTTCTTACACTGGTTAGTATATGCTAACGTTTGTAAGCTGTCAAGTACTTTTTTTCGTTATATAAAACTATTATTTGCTATGCATAACTTTAATTTGTTCTACTTAACTTCTATTCGTATCATATAACCAATATTTTCCTGAAAAAACGCGGATGTTACAGTAAATTTTATGTTACTGTTCACAGGTGGTATCGACGTGAACAGTGACATTTTTGTTGTCTCTGCAGCCAAAATATGTTATCATAGAAGTAATACAAATTTGAGGAATAATCTTGAATTTTTATGCAACTAAATGAGAAATCATTTTTAATTAGATCAAAAGAAATTGGGGTGTAAGGAATGCATACAAACGAATCTGCCGAGAACTATCTGGAAACTATTTTAATCTTAAGCAAATCACATCCGGTTGTACGTTCCGTAGATGTTGCCTCTGAACTTGGCTTCAAGAAATCCAGTGTCAGTGTTGCAATGAAAAAGCTTCGCGAAACAGATCAGATTACCGTATCTCCTGAAGGATATCTTTATCTTACAGAGACAGGGCGCGCAACTGCCGAAAAAATCTACGAACGTCATCTTTTCCTTTCTGAATGGCTGGAAAAGCTTGGTGTCAATCCGGTCGTTGCAGCAAACGATGCCTGCAAGATTGAGCATGTGATCAGTTCCGAGAGCTTTGCAGCAATCAAGAAGCACATTGATCTGGACAGTATAGAATAATTTGAGCCTGGCGATTAATTACGCCAGGCTCTTTTCTAATTTCTCGACCATTTCGTCGATATTTTCTTTTGTGATCACAAGCGGTGGTACAAGACGCAGCACATCACTTCCTGCGGAAATTACCAAAAGCCCATTCTCAAGTGCTTTTGTCACGATACTTCCGACTGTTGTTCCGGTGATGACCAGTCCCTGCATGAAACCTTTTCCACGACGGGCTGCTACAACCGGATACTTATCCACAAGTTTATCCAGTTGTTCTTCCAGATATGGGGTCAGTTCCTGCACATGTGCAAGGATATCGTCTTTTTCATAAACATCGAACACCTTGCTGACAGCTGCGCATACAAACGGGTTTCCTCCGTAAGTTGTGCCGTGATCTCCCGGTACAAGAGATGATGCTGCTGCTTTTTCTCCGAGAACAAATGCACCAACCGGTACACCGCAGCCCAGAGCTTTTGCGCAGGTCATCACATCCGGTTTCACACCGTATGACTGCCATGCAAAATAATATCCGGTACGTCCCATCCCACACTGGATTTCATCAAAAATCAGGATGATGTCTTTTTCGTCGCAGAGTGCACGAAGTCCTTCGAGGAATTCTTTCTGTGCCGGATAGATACCGCCTTCTCCCTGTACGACCTCTGTGATAATCGCACAGGTCTTGTCTGTAATCTGCGCTTTGACGCTGTCAAGATCATTAAAATCAGCAAATTTCACACCGCCGATCAGTGGTTCGAACGGCTCTCTGTAATGCTCGGTTCCCGTTACGGAAAGGGCTCCCATACTTCTTCCGTGGAAAGAATGGTTCATCGCGATGATCTCATATTTTCCTGCTTCTTTGCCGTATTTTGTATAAGCATATTTACGTGCTGCTTTCAGCGCACCTTCAATTGCTTCGGTACCACTGTTTGTAAAAAAAGCTTTGGAAAGTCCGCTTGCTTTGACCAGTTTTTCTCCAGCTTCACTCATCGGCTCATTATAATAAAGATTGGAAATATGTGTCAGTTTGTCGATCTGGGATTTCAGAGCCTCATCATAGCCAGGATAATGATATCCCAGTGAGTTTACTGCAATTCCTGCAGCAAAATCGAGATATTTTTTGCCCTCTGTATCATAAAGATAACATCCCTCGCCATGGTCAAACATGACTGGGAAACGATTATATGTATGCAGAATGTTTTCTTCTGCATGATTCATCTGTTCATTCATACTCATTGTAATATTTCTCCCCGTCTTCTCTCAAAATAGCTGTTCCGATACCTTTGTTTGTGAAGATCTCCAGAAGGAGGCTGTGTGGGATACGTCCGTCAAGGATATGTACTCTGTTTACACCTTCTTCGATGGCATCGATACAGTTCTGCAGTTTCGGAATCATGCCACCGCCTACGTAGCCTTCACTGATCAGTTTTTCCGCTTCATGTACATGCAGCTCGGAGATCAGTGTATCCGGATCATCTTTGTCCTTGTATACGCCTTCGATATCAGAAAGGAAAACCAGCTTTTCTGCATGGACAGCTTCTGCGATCGCGCATGCCGCATCGTCCGCATTAATATTGTAAGAATCAAAATTTGTATCAAATCCAACCGGAAAAACAATCGGAAGGAAATCTCTCTCAAGAAGATCCTGAAGTACCTTCGGATTTACTTTTTCGATATCACCTACGTAGCCGATATCTTCGCCTTTAGAAAGTTTCTTATGGCACTGGAGAAGGCCGCCGTCTTTTCCGCTGATGCCGACTGCCTGTACGCCGAGAGATTCTACCAGCGTAACAAGTTCTTTGTTTACTTTTGCAAGAACCATCTCAGCAATCTCCATTGTGTCCTTGTCTGTCACACGAAGTCCGTTGACAAAACGTGGTTCCATGCCGACTTTATTGACCCAGCGGCTGATTTCCTTACCTCCGCCGTGAACAATAATTGGTTTAAATCCGATGAGTTTCAGAAGAACAACGTCCTTGATAACGTTTGCTTTCAGTTCTTCGTCCAGCATGGCACTTCCGCCGTATTTTACAACCACGATCTTACGGTTAAAGCGCTGTATATAAGGAAGCGCTTCGATCAAAGTTTCTGCTTTATCCAGATATTTCTGCTTTACCATTTTTCATATCTCCTCGATTTTTATTCTTTTCCAGCCTTTATGATCTGTAGTCTGCGTTGATCTTGATATAATCGTAAGTGAGATCACAGCCCCATGCAGTTGCTGTACAGTCACCCATCTTGATATCAGCAATTGCAGTTACAGCATCTTCAGAAAGAATTTTTGTTGCTTCTTCCTCGCTGTAATTTACAGCTACACCGTTTTCGATGATCTGAATCTTGCCTGCCTTACTCTCGAAATAGAGGTCAACCTTTTCCGGATCAAACTGTGC
>CAKROE010000047.1 GCA_934371915.1 uncultured Blautia sp.
GACTAGTATAGCATAAAACAAATGACGTGTAAATAATTATTTTGATTCAAAGTGCAAAGTTTTTTTGCGAAATATTCTCATTCTGAAAATAATCTTTGCCGGACTGAATATCTTTCCGAATCTGCGCCTTGAGCGCTTCAAACGAAGTAAACTTCTGTTCCGGGCGGGTAAACTTATAAAAATCCACGGTACATTCCCTGCCATAAAGATCCAGATCACAGTCAAACAGATTCGTCTCCACACCAAGAAAACTTTCTCCGACCGTCGGTTTATATCCGACATTGGTGATTCCCGGATAATCTCCGTCTTCAAAATGAGACATCGTGACATACACTCCGTTTGGCGGCATCAGCTTCGACTTTGGAGGAATGATATTGGTAGTAGGAAAGAAATCCCTGTGTCCCAGACCCCGGCCATGTTCAATTCTGCCTGACACGCAAAAAGGTCTTCCGAGAAGATCCTGTATCTTTTCCATGTTGCCTTTTTTTAGTTCTTCACGGATATAGGTACTGCTGACCTTGCGGTTTCCCTCCATCTCTTTCGAAATGACAACAGTCTCGTACTCATATTTTTCGCCGAATTTCTGCAAAAGCTCCGGTGTTCCCCTGCGTTCATATCCAAAGCGGAAATCCTCACCGACAACCACGCACTCTGCCTGCAGATCACCTTTTAAGATCTGGCGGATAAAATTTTCGGCTTTCATATGTTTGATCTCATCATTCAGCGGACACTCCAGAAGGACATCAACTCCCATCTTTTCGAGATATGTCCGTCGTTCTTCGGAAGTAAGGATTGTCTGTCTGTCAGAGATAAATGCCATCACCACAGCAAGTTCACCATATTCTTTTTTGCGCTCCAGAATCGTCCGGATCAATTTCCTGTGTCCACGATGGATACCATCAAATTTGCCAAGTGTCACTGCACTTCTGCCAAGTTTTGGAAATTGTCCATTCAGTCTTACGTATTCCATATTATGCTGTTACTCCTGCCTACAAAAACATCTTCTGGGGCTGATAGCGTTTCTTTGCTTCATCCCACTGGTAAATCCCTTTAAATTCACCCTGACTGTCACACATCCGTACCCAGTCTTCTTTATAACTGCCCTTTACAAAATATTCCGTAAGGGCATTTCCATTTGTAAGAAGACGGTCACCTTCCCGTGTACAAAAAATTTCCGGATAATCTTTCAGTACCTGTCCGATACGGATCACCCGGTCTTCAATCGTTCCATCTTTGACAGCCTCTTCTACTTCTGCAAGTGTCATGCTGTCTTCCCATGAAAAATTCCCTGATCTGGTACGAATCAGTTCCTCCATGCAGCCGCCGCATCCAAGCTTCTGGCCGATATCATGGCAAAGTGTGCGGATATAAGTTCCCTTGCTGCATGTCACAGAAAAACGGACATACGGAAGATTTATCTCTTTTATATCAATTTCATAGAAATGAACGGTCCGCGCCTTACGCTCAACAGTTTTACCTTCCCGTGCAAGCTCATAAAGTTTCTTACCGTCAACTTTCAGTGCTGAATACATCGGAGGAATCTGCTGATATTCTCCGACAAATCCTCCGATTACAGCCTTTACCTTATCTTCTGACACTTCAACAGGCTTCTCACAAAGAACCTTTCCTGTCATATCCTGTGTATCGGTTTCTATTCCAAGATGCAGAAGTGCCTCGTAGGTCTTCTGTTTATCGGTCAGAAGATCCACGAGTTTTGTTGCTTTCCCAAGGACTACCGGAAGCACACCTTCTGCTTCCGGATCAAGTGTCCCTGTATGCCCGATTTTTTTCATATGAAGGATACCGCGCAGTTTCGCAACGACATCAAAGGAAGTATATCCCTTTTCTTTACGGATATTCAGTACGCCATCCATTATGCGTTCTCCTCCTCTGTCAGCTGGTGCTCAATTTCTGCTGTGATATTGTTGATCACATCATACATAGAACCCTGCAGATCGCATCCGGCTGCTCTTGTATGTCCGCCACCGCCAAAGAATACAGCCACTTTGCTCACGTCTACTTTTCCGTTAGAGCGAAGGGAAACTTTAAAGGTCTGCGTTTCAATCTCATAAATAAAGATTGCAACTTCTACGCCTTTTGTAAGACGAAGCTGGCTTACAATGCCATCAAGATCTCCGCCTTCAACGCCATAAAAATCCATATCTTTTCTTCGCAGATAGCCGATAATACATGTACCGTTCTGGAGAAGGATACTTTCTGCAAGCACACGACCCATAACCTGATTCTGAATATATGTTTTCTGATAGAAAGATTCATCTATGATCTTACTGAACGGAATTCCGGTCTTCATCAATTCTCCGGCAATACGCATGGTTTCCGGCGAAGTAGATGAATACTGGAACACACCGGTATCATGCACCATTCCTGTGTAGATTGCGGTTGCGATCGGAAGTGTCACTTTCTCAGGATCCAGAATCCCGTACAGTACCTCGCAACAGGAACTGATATCACCCTGAACATGGTTGACATCCGCAAATTCCGGATTACTTATATGATGGTCAATGCAGACAGTCTTCTTCGCTTTCTCGAAAAGATCACCTGCAAGTGCCAGACGATCTCTGGCACTGACATCGCAGGTAATAAAGAGGTCAAATACTCTGTCATCTGCCTCTGTTTTTATTTCATCAATACATTCAATATGTCCGAAGATCGGCTTCGGATGATCAAGATAAACGGTCACATCAATGTCCGGAAAATATGTTTTGATATACAGGTAGAGTGCCATGCAGGAGCCGACACAATCGCCATCCGGACGGATATGTCCGCCAATCCCGACAGTTTTTACACCTTCCAGTACTTCTGCTATATTTTTCATGGTCATTCCTCTTATTCTTCCTCAGATTTTCCCAAAGAAGCATCTCTTTTTGCAACATCGTCAATCAATTTTGACATATTTACACCATATTCAATTGATTCGTCCAGAATAAAACGAATCTCCGGTGTATTTCGAAGGTTCAGGTTTCTGGCAAGCTGACGGCGGATATATCCCTCCGCACTGTTCAGTCCCCTGATCGTAGCTTCCTTTGCTTCCTGATTGCCCAGCACACTGATATATGCCTTGCAGGTCTTCAAATCCGGAGCCACTTCCACAGCCATGACAGAGGTCATCGGGTGAATCCGAGGATCTTTGATTTCTCCACGGATGATGGAACTGAGTTCCTTCTGAACCTCACCATTGATCCTTGTATTCTTAATGCTGTTTTTTCTCATTTATGCTCTACTCCTATCTTGGTACTTCTACCATGATATACGCTTCTACTTTATCTTCTTCTTTGACATCGTTAAATCCGTCAAATACAAGACCACATTCGTATCCTGCTTTTACTTCTTTAACATCATCTTTAAATCGTTTCAGAGATGCAAGCTCACCTTCAAATACCTGCTCGCCTTCTCTTGTGATACGTACTTTGCAGTTTCTCTGGAAAATACCATCCAGCACATAACTTCCTGCGATCGTACCGACACCGGATGCCTTGAAGAGCTGACGTACTTCTGCATGACCGATGACTTTTTCTTCGTATACCGGATCAAGCATACCTTTCATTGCAGCTTCAACATCTTCGATCGCCTGATAAATAACTCTGTAGAGGCGAAGATCTACGCCTTCCTGATCTGCAAGCTGTTTTGCCATAGCATCCGGACGAACATTGAATCCGATGATGATTGCATTGGAGGTTGCTGCCAGAGAAACGTCAGATTCATTGACAGCACCAACGCCGCCATGGATCACACGAACGACAACTTCTTCATTTGAAAGTTTGGTCAGACTCTGTTTCACGGCTTCTACAGAACCCTGAACGTCTGCTTTGACGATGATCGGCAGTTCCTTAAGGTCACTTGCCTGAATCTGATCAAACAGATTGTCAAGGGAAAGTTTGCCTTTTGTTTCTTCAAGGAGGTGTTTCTTATTCTCAGTAACAAATGCTGCTGCGAAGTTTTTCGCTTCTTTGTCACTCGGGAATGCCATCAGGATCTCACCTGCATTCGGCACATCGCCTAATCCCAGAATTTCAACCGGGGTAGACGGTCCTGCTTCTTTAACACGTCTTCCTCTGTCATCCATCATTGCACGCACTTTACCGCTGCAAGCGCCTGCTGCAATAAAGTCACCTACATGAAGAGTACCCTTCTGCACAAGAATCGTTGCAACAGAACCTTTTCCTTTATCAAGCTGTGCCTCAATAACAAGACCTCTGGCTGCACGGTTCGGGTTCGCTTTCAGTTCAAGTACTTCTGCTGAAAGAAGGATCATCTCAAGCAGTGTATCGATTCCTTCTCCTGTATGTGCAGATACCGGTACGAAGATGGTGCTTCCGCCCCAGTCTTCCGGAATCAGTTCATATTCGGAAAGTTCCTGTTTTACTCTTTCAATGTTTGCACTTGGTTTATCAATCTTGTTGATTGCAACAATAATCTCAACGCCTGCAGCTTTTGCATGGCTGATTGCTTCAACAGTCTGCGGCATGACACCATCATCGGCAGCGACAACAAGTACTGCGATATCTGTGGAATTGGCACCACGCATACGCATTGCTGTAAACGCTTCATGACCCGGTGTATCAAGGAATGTGATCTTCTGTCCGTTGATCTCAACAACAGATGCACCGATGTGCTGTGTAATTCCGCCGGCCTCGCCTCTTGTTACATGTGTATTACGAATTGCATCCAGAAGAGATGTCTTACCATGGTCAACGTGTCCCATAACGCAGACAACCGGTGGTCTGGAAACCATTGTAGCTTCATCTTCCTCTTCTTCTTTCAGAAGTTCTTCGATAACATCTACTTTTTCTTCCGGTTCTGCAATGATATCGTAATCAAGTGCGATTTCCTGTGCTTTTTCAAAATCGATCTCATGGTTTACAGTTACCATGACACCTTCCATAAAGAGTTTCTTAACAATTACGGACGGCTGCATCTTCATTGCTTCTGCAAGCTCACGAATTGTCATCTTCTCCGGAAGTGTGATCTCTTTTACTTCTGGTTTCTTCTCTTCCTGTTTCGGCTGAGGAGCAGGTTTCTGAAGAGCTTTCGGAATTCTGGAAAGGTTTCTTCTTCCTCCCTGATTCGGTCTGTTGTGACCTGCACCGGAATTCTTTTCGAAATCTTTCTTTTTGTTCTTGTTCTCTCTGTCACGCTCTCTCTTACTGTCTTTGGATGTTTTTGTCAGTTCCGGTGTAAATACGGCATCGTTGTCTCTTCTTCCGCCACCGGCTCTCTGTCCGCCACGGTTATTTCCACCGAAGCGTCCTTCACCTCTGTTGTCCGGTCTTCCGTTTCCGCTCTGTCCCGGTCTTCCCTGACCACCCTGCTGCGGACGGCCATTGCCTCTCATCGGACGACCATTGCCTTCACCCTGACGTGCCGGACGGCCTTCGCCCTGTCTCTGTGGACGGCCACCGCTATTACGGTTGCCCTGTGGGCCACGGTCCGACGGTCTTCTGTCCCCGTTATTACGGAAATCACGGTTTCCTCTGTTATCACCGCGGTTATCTCCACGATTCTCACGATTATCTCTGTTTGGACGGTTCTGGTTTCTGTTGTTATTGTAGCCGCCCTGCTCACTTCTCTGTGGTCTTGCCTGAGTCTGAGTATTCTCTGCACTCTTTGTCTCAACCGGCTTCTTAGCTGCCGGTGCTTCCTGTACCGGAGTGCTCTGTGGTTTCTTCGGTGCAGTCTCTGCTGCCGGTTTCTGCGCTACTGTCTCAACCGGTTTTGCTGCCTGTGTTCTCTGCTGCGGTCTTGCAGCCGGTTTTTTATCTGATGCCGGACGTTTCGGTCTGTTTTTGCCGCCGTCACTGGCATTCTGTGCGTGATATACGCGAATAATATTTTTTTTCTTTTTGGGAGCCTCTGTCTTTTCTGCTTCCGCCTTCGTTGTTACCATCTTTTCATCTGCCACCTTGGTAATCTGCTCCTTTCCCTCTTGTGTTGATTTTTCTTTTATTCTGACATGTTCTTGCTCTTTGGTCTTCGGCACATTGGTTCCTCCTTTACGTCAATGAATCAAAACCAGGTTTCATTCTTACTTTTCGATTTTCTCGAGTTCTTTCATCATTGCTTTCGCAAAGTTTTCATCCTGTACCGCCAGACTGGCACGGAATTCTTTTCCGCAGAATTTTCCGAGTTCTTCTTTATTTGCAATGAAATAAATCGGAACTTCATAAAATTCACACATATTACTGAATTTCTTTCTGGTGTTTTCTGATGCGTCAGCCGCTACCAGAACCAGAAATCCTTTGCCGGTCTTTACAGATTTTTCTGTAGAAAATTCACCGCTGGCAATCTTGCCCGCTTTCGTTGCAAGACCAACCAGTGATAACACTTTATTGTTGTTTTTCAATATTGCTTAACTCCTTTTTCAGGTCTTCGTAGACCTCAGCCGGTACCGCCATCTTCAATGAGCGCTCGAGCCCACGGCTTTTGACTGCTTTTTCCAGACACTCCTGTGACAGACAGACATAGGCTCCTCTGCCGTTCTTTCTTCCGGTAGCATCCAGCACGATCTCATTTTCCGGGGTCTTCAGTACTCGGATCATTTCTTTTTTGCTTTTCATTTCTCTGCATCCGGTACACTGACGCAGAGGTGTTTTATTTTTTGTACCCATAGATTATTCTTCTGTCAGCTCTTCGGAAACAGCTTCTTCTGCCTCTGTATCTTCAGCAGTTTCTTCTGTATCTTCTTCGCTGTACTCATCCTCATCATAGTACTCGTCTTCATCATCATAATCATAGAGTTCACCGGACTCTCTTGCCTGTGTCTCACTCTTGATATCAATCTTGAATCCTGTCAGGCGGGCTGCCAGACGTGCATTCTGTCCTTCTTTACCGATTGCAAGAGAAAGCTGATAATCCGGAACGACTACCAGTGCTGTCTTTTCATCCGGATCTGCCATAACAGCAATTACTTTCGCCGGGCTCAGTGCATTCTCGATCAGAATTGCCGGGTTTTCATCCCAGTTAATGATATCAATCTTTTCACCGCGGAGTTCCTCTACGATGGAGTTTACTCTGGCACCGTTCATACCGACACATGCACCAACCGGATCTACATCCGGATCGTTGCTCCATACAGCGATCTTTGTACGGGAGCCTGCTTCTCTGGCAATGCTCTTGATCTCAACAGTTCCGTCTTTCACTTCTGCAACTTCTGATTCGAAGAGACGTTTTACCAGTCCCGGATGAGTTCTGGAAAGAAGAATACGCGGTCCCTTCGGTGTATCCTTAACTTCAAGGATATAAACCTTGATTCTCTCTGTTGGTTTGAATTCTTCACCTTTTACCTGCTCGTTTTCACTGAGGACACCGTCTGCCTTACCGAGGTTTACGCTGACATTCTTGCCCATCACACGCTGTACGATACCGGTAACAACTTCTTTTTCCATTCCGTAATACTGATCATAAAGAACTTTACGCTCTTCTTCACGGATTTTCTGAAGAATAACATTCTTTGCATTCTGAGTTGCGATACGTCCAAATTCTTTGGAATGGATCTCAACTTTAATGATATCACCAATTTCTGCATTGGTATTAAGCTTCTGAGCTTCTACCAGCGAAATCTCCATTGCAGGATCTTCTACGAATTCCTTAACCTCACGCTCTGCATAAACGCTGAAATCGCAGGTTTCCGGATTAATTGTCACATGCACATTATCTGCTTTACCGAAATGGTTCTTGCAAGCCTGGATCAGGGACTGCTCGATAGCTCCCAGTAATGTATCCTTGCTGATATTTTTTTCTTTTTCCAGGATATCCAGCGCTTCCATTAACTCTTTGTTCATTTTTTTTATTTCCTCCTCATTTTATCAAAGCCTATCTGAATCGTACCTAAAATTCAATTGCCAGTCGGATCAGGGCAATGTCCTTCTTTTCAAATGTGCGTAAGGCATCGTCCTCATTGATCGTAACACTGTTTTCATCATACGCGTCCAGAACACCACAGAATTCTTTCTGTTTGTCGATTGGACGATATGTCCGGATTTCTACCAGTTTGCCCATACTTCTGGCAAAATCCTTTTCTTTTTTCAGTGGTCTGTCAAGACCCGGCGAACTGATTTCCATAATATAACTGTCTTCAATAAAATCGTTTTCATCCAGTTTGTCGCTGAATGCCCTGCTGACTGCCTCACAGTCATTGACCGTGATTCCACCCGGTTTGTCGATGTAGCCGCGAAGATACCAGTTACCTGCTTCTTTTACGTATTCTACATCTACAAGCTCGAATCCCTCTCTCTCTACGATCGGTAAAAGCAAAGCTTCTGCTTTCTGTTCATATTCATCCCGTCTGCTCATTTTTACACCTGCCTTTCGCACATCCGGATTATCTCGCAAAAAGAGTGGACCGAAGCCCACTCTCTTGTTTATCCGTTATCATGTTATCCCTATCATATCACCATCACTGATGAAAAGCAAGGATTTTTTTATATTCTGGGCTTTACACCCTTTGTATCACGTTTTGCCAGACGCACTTTGTTCAGTGAATATTCTTTGTCATGATAGCTGATCGTATATTCCTGATGTCCTGCCAGAAGATAGGCATGTTCCAGATAATCACCGTCGGCAAGTTTCATTCCACGTACACCGATAGCCGTCTTTTTCATAATGGAAATTTCCTGTTTCAGGAAACGCAGGAAGCATCCGCCATAACTCTGTAGTACGATCTGCTCCATTTCCGCAGAACCGCCTATAAAGATCAGTTCATCATCTTCTGCAAGTTTCGTCGATGCGATCGTACGTTTTGCCACATCAAACTCAGCGCCTTCTACCAGCTTGCACATAGAAGACTTTGTCACGAACAGCAGGCGGTCTGTGCGGATCTGTCCGACCGGTGCCACATACAGCATCCGTTCTTCCGCACTGTTGTAATTACTTAAATTGTCTGCCGGAGTACCTTTATCTCTGAAGCGTACCAGCGGAATGTCCGCTGCCTTGATCGTATGCATCTTGCCTTTGTCCGTAAAGATACAGATCTTATCCGTATTCATACAGTTGAAGACATATTTGCTTTCGTTGTGAATTGCTTCTTTATTTCGTTCGTACGCATTTTGGTCGATCAGTTTCATATAGCCGAAGCGATCCATCAGGAAGCAGACTTTCATCTCTTCCATCTTCTTTTCTTCGTAAACGGCTTCCTCTGCATTCTCGACTGCCGTACGGCGTTTTCTGCCATATTCTTTCTTGATCGCATCCATATCTTTTATGATCACGGCTGCCATGGAATCATAATTTTCCAGAATATCTTTATAAAGTGCGATGTTTTTCATCGTCTCCTGATATTCCGCCTGCAGCGCTTCAATCTCCAGACCGATCAGCTTGTACAGACGCATATCCAGGATCGCATTTGCCTGTCTTTCGGTGAATAAAAGCTTCGCAGCCGCTTTCTCACTTGCCTTTGACTTAAATTTGATACCTTCTGTAATACCTTCAACAAGGCACTTCTTTACCTGCTCACGGTTCTTGCTTCCGCGAAGGATCTCAATGATCAGGTCAATGACATCGCAGGCTTTGATCAGCCCCTCCTGTACTTCCTGTTTTTCCAGTTCTTTGTCCAGCAGTGTATGATATTTTCTTGTAGTGATCTCAAATACGAAATCCACATGATACTCGATGATCTGTTTCAGGCTGAGTGTTTCCGGACGTCCGTCTGCAACTGCCAGCATATTAACACCGAATGTATCTTCCAGACGTGTCTTTTTGTACAGCATATTGGTGAGATTTTCCACATCGGTATCTTTTTTCAGTTCAAGTACGATACGGATGCCTTCTTTAGAAGACTGGTTGGAAATGTCTACGATATCGGTCGTCTTTTTTGTCTCGACAAGAGATGCCACGTCATTGAGAAATTTGCCGATGTTTGCTCCGAGCATAGTATACGGAATCTCGGTAATGACGAGCTGCTTTTTGCCGCCTTTGAGTTTCTCTACTTCAACTTTGCCTCTCAGACGGATTTTGCCGCTTCCTGTCTCGTAAATTTTACGCAGATCATCTTTGTTTACGACAATACCACCGGTCGGAAAATCAGGACCTTTGATATAACGCATCAAACCTCTTACGCTGATGGCATTATCTTTCATATAAGCCTTGACCGCATCGATCACCTCACCGAGGTTGTGCGGCGGAATGCTGGTTGCCATACCAACTGCGATACCGTCTGCACCATTGACAAGAATGTTCGGAATACGAACCGGAAGCACAGATGGTTCTTTCTCCGTCTCATCAAAGTTCGACACAAAATCCACTACATTTTTATCGAGATCACTCAGAAACACTTCCTGCGTAAGCTTTTCCAGACGTGCTTCGGTATATCGCATGGCTGCTGCTCCGTCACCTTCGATAGAACCAAAGTTTCCATGTCCGTCTACCAGCGTTCTGCCTTTCTTGAAATCCTGTGCCATCACAACCAGTGCATCATAAATGGAACTGTCACCGTGCGGATGATATTTACCCATGGTATCACCGACAATACGGGCACATTTACGATATGGGCGGTCATAACGGATTCCCAGTTCATACATATCATAAAGTGTTCTTCTCTGAACCGGTTTCAGACCATCCCGCACATCCGGAAGTGCACGTGAAATAATGACACTCATCGCATAATCAATATAGGATTTCTGCATAATTTCCGAATAATCGGTACGAATTACATTTTCCTGTTTTGTTTCCATATCATTCTCCCACCTTATACATCAAGTTCCGCATCTGCCGCATGTTCATAGATAAATGCCTTACGCGGAGGTACTTCACTGCCCATCAGGACTTCCGTCACGCTGGAAGCAAGACGTGCATCTTCAATCTCAACACGTTTCATTCTTCTTGTCTCAGGATTCAGAGTTGTCTCCCAGAGCTGTTCTGCATCCATTTCTCCAAGACCTTTGTATCGCTGGAGTGTAAAACTGCCCGGTTTGTGAGTCTTACGGTATTTTTCCAGTGCTTTGTCATCGTAAAGATATTCCTCCGGGCCTTTTTGGGGCATAGCCTTGTAAAGAGGCGGCATCGCAATATATACATGTCCCTCATAAATAAGTTCCGGCATAAAACGATAAAACAGCGTCAGAAGCAAGGTAGAGATATGGGCACCATCCACATCGGCATCGGCCATGATCACAATTTTGTCATAACGAAGCTTACTGATGTCAAAGTCATTGCCATACCCCTCAGAAAATCCGCAGCCAAACGCATTGATCATGGTTTTTATTTCGGCATTCGCAAGAACTTTATCAATGGTCGCTTTTTCTACATTCAGGATCTTGCCACGGATCGGAAGGATTGCCTGATAGTTACGGTTACGCGCCGTCTTTGCTGAGCCGCCCGCAGAATCACCCTCGACAATAAAAATCTCACACTGCGCCGGATCTTTTTTCTCACAGTTGGCAAGTTTGCCATTGGAGTCAAAGGAATATTTCTGTTTTGTCAAAAGATTTGTTTTCGCACGTTCTTCTGTCTTACGGATCTTTGCTGCTTTTTCCGCACAGGACAGAATTGTTTTCAGCGTTTCCAGATTACGGTCAAAATAAAGAACCAGCTGTTCACCCAGTACTTTACCGGTCGCTTTGGCTGCGTCCTGGTTGTCCAGCTTGGTCTTTGTCTGACCCTCAAAACGAGGTGCCGGATGTTTTATAGAAACAACTGCAGTCATTCCGTTTCGGATATCGGCACCTGTAAAGTTCGGGTCTTTATCCTTGAGGACACCGATCTCTCTGGCATAGGTATTCATGACTGTGGTAAATGTTGTCTTAAATCCGGTCAGATGAGTACCACCTTCCGCATTGTATATGTTATTACAGAAGCCCAGTACATTTTCACGAAACTCATTCGTATACTGAAATGCAACTTCCACCTGAATGCCATCTGCTTCGCCCTTCAGATAAACAGGCTCATGAAGTGCTTCCGTATTGTGATTCATATCACGGATATAGCCAACGATGCCCTCCGGTTCATGATATTCTTCTTTTACCGGTTCTGTTCCTCTGAGATCCTCAAACACGATCGTCAGTTCCGGATTCAGATATGCAGTCTCGTGAAGACGGCTCTTGACATCTGTCGCAGAAAAACGTGTTTTCTCAAAAATCTCCGGATCCGGGAGAAAATTGATGCAGGTTCCGGTTTCTTTTGTCCTGCCAAGTTTCGGAAGAAGCCCGTTTTCCAGTTCAAGCGCCGGAACACCACGTTCATAATGATCGTGATGGACATATCCGTCACGACTTACTTTGATATCCAGATAAGTAGAAAGCGCATTCACTACTGAGGAACCTACTCCATGGAGTCCGCCACTCGTCTTATACGCAGAATTATCGAATTTACCGCCTGCATGAAGTGTCGTAAACACCAGTCGTTCCGCAGACATTCCTTTTTCATGCATATCTACCGGAATTCCACGTCCATTGTCTGTTACGGTACAGGAACCGTCTTTTTCCAGAACCACATGAATCCGGCTGCAGTATCCCGCCAGATGTTCGTCTACCGCATTATCCACGATCTCATAAATCAGATGATTCAGTCCCTTCCGGGATACACTTCCAATATACATACCCGGACGTTTGCGAACCGCTTCCAGTCCTTCCAGAACAGATATGCTTCCTGCATCGTAGGTTTCCTTTTTCGCCATCGGTCTATTTTCCTTTCTTACTTTACTCGTTCAAACATTTGTTCTCTATCATACATGATTTCCCCCGAAAAAGTCAAATATGAATCTTCATCGATTTCAGGGCAAAAAAATAATCAGGACCTCGATCCTGATTATCTGTGAAATATTTATAGCAGCCAGTACGGGAATCGAACCCGTGTTTTCGCCGTGAGAGGGCGACGTCTTAACCCCTTGACCAACTGGCCTTGCGTCAACCGACTTGCTTAGTATATATCAGCAAGTCAGAAAATGCAAGCTTTTTTTTCAATTTTTTTAAAAAATTTTAAAAAAGCAGTTTTTATGACAAATTTCAGCCCAGATCAATCTTCAGATCTCCCGGCTTGATGATTCCTTTTGCACGGAAAATCTTCCCGATCACCCAGGTGATGACAAGCGGCAGTACAAAGCAGATCAGGATCATTCCAATCCACTCAAATGCTCCTGTCCGATATCCTTCCGGCATCTGTGCCCATCCGGTTACAACACCGATCGGTCCGACCAGACCCGAAGTTCCCATTCCTGATGAGATTGCCGGTCCGTTGTTTCTCATATGGAACACACAGGTAGCAATCGGTCCTGTAATTGCAGATGTGATCACAGGAGGCAGCCAGAGAACCGGCTTTTTCATAAGGTTCGGTACCTGAAGCATGGAAGTTCCAAGTCCCTGCGCCACAAAACCGCCGATTCCGTTATCCGGGAAACTCAAGATTGCAAAACCAAGCATATGTGCACAGCATCCTGCAGTTGCCGCACCACCTGCCAGCGCAAGACCATTCCAGATCTCCACTGTCACACTTCCGTCTGTAAGTCCGGCAAGCACTGCTCCGCCGCTGATGCCTACAGCCGCGCAGATTGCCGCTGAACTGATTGGCAGCGTCAGTACGATTCCTACCACTACTGAAATGATCATACCCATCCAGAACGGACGCAGGTCAGTTGCCCATCCGATAAATGCGCCAAGCGCATTACAGATATTTTTGCACACCGGTGCAAGCAGCATCGCCAGCACGACACCGACAATAACTGTCACAGCCGGTGTTACAATAATGTCGATTTTCGTCTCTTTGGAAACCAGTTTACCGATCTCACAGGTGATCACTGCGACAAAAAATACCGCCAGTGGTCCGCCGGAACCACCAATTGCATTGCAGGCCGCACCGACTGCACACAGAGAATACATGACAAGCGGCGGTGCCTGTAAGGCATATCCGATTGCAAGTGCCATAGCTGCACCTGTCACACTGGTTGCATAACCACCGATTTCCAGCAGTTTCTCTGATACGAAACTTCCCGGGCAGATGTTTTGCCCGATCGTGTTAATGATCGTACCGATCAAAAGTGATGCAAAAAGTCCAAGTGCCATGGACCCCATCGCATCAATGCCATATCTTTTGAAGGATATGATCACGTTCTTTCTTTTCAGAAAGCTTTCTTTTTCGTTATTCATTTTCTCTTTCCTCTCATTTTAATTACTCCGGATCAGCTACCGATTCAGCCGGAATAAAGACGTGAGTATGCTTCTTTTCTTCTCTTTTCTGCTTTTTAGCTTTCTGCTGCGCTTCTTTGCAGAATTCCATCTGGGAATTTACAAGCATTTTGCCACGTTTGTCCTGTTTTTCGTATGTGCCGTCCGGCTGTAAAATATGTGCTTTGACATTGTCACGGAATTCAAGATCCAGCACATGCAGAATTTCCTTTTTGATATTTTCGTCCTCTACCGGAAAAACAATTTCCACTCTTCGATCCAGATTTCGCGGCATCCAGTCCGCACTTCCCATATAGATTTCATCAATGCCATCATTTTTGAAATAGAAAATACGGCTGTGCTCCAGAAACTCTCCGACGATTGACCGCACATGGATGTTTTCACTGATTCCCGGAATACCGGTTCTCAGACAACAGATTCCACGGACAAGCAGATTGATCTGCACACCACAGGAAGATGCATAATAAAGTGCTGCAATGATCGCAGGATCACAAAGTGAATTCATCTTTGCAGTGATCTCTGCCGGTTTTCCCTGTTTTGCATGCTCCGCTTCTCTTTCGATCATCTGAACAAAACGATTCTTCATCCAGATCGGGGCTACGATCAGGCGGTTCCATTTCTTCGGTTCAGAATATCCGGAAAGCATATTAAAGACTGCTGTTGCATCCTCACCGAAACGTTCATCGCAGGTAAAAATACCACAGTCTGTATACAATTTTGCAGTAGAATCATTGTAGTTACCGGTTGCCAGATGTACATATCTGCGGATGCCTGTCTCTTCCCGTCTTACCACAAGTGTGATCTTGCTGTGTGTCTTCAGTCCTACCAGACCGTAGATAACATGGCAGCCTGCTTTTTCAAGCATTTTCGCCCAGACAATGTTGTTTTCCTCATCGAATCGTGCTTTCAGTTCGACCAGCACAGAAACCTGTTTGCCATTTTCGGCAGCCTGTGCGAGCGCCGCAATAATCGGGGAATGACCACTGACACGATACAATGTCTGCTTGATTGCAAGTACTCCCGGATCCTTTGCCGCCTGACGGACAAAATCCACAACCGGATCAAAACTCATATATGGATGATGCAGGAATACATCGCCTTCACGAATCACTTCAAAGATATCTTTGTCATTCTGGAACTGCGGAACCGGTGCCGGTGTATATTTCGGACTCTTGTACTCATCAAATCCGTCCAGACCGTAAACTTTCATCAGCATAGTCAGATCCAGAGGCCCCGGAATATTATAAATGTCTGCATCTTTGATCTCGAATTCTTTTTTCAGAATATCCAGTAGACGTTTATCCATCTTTTCTTCTGCTTCAAGACGGATCACCTCGCCCCACTGACGTTTCTTGAGCTGTTTCTGGATTTCTACCAGAAGATCTTCTGCCTCGTCCTCATCAATCGTAAGATCTGCATTTCGCATGATTCTGTACGGATGTGCGCAGACCACATCATTGCTCAGGAAAAGTTTGCCAATGTTTCTCTCGATAATCTCTTCGAGAAGAATTACCGTTCTCTCACCTTTCTTTACAGAAGGAATCTCGACGATTCTCGGAAGGACGGACGGCACCTGAACAGTTGCAAATTCCAGTTCTTTTGTATGCTTTTTATTGTTTTTCTTTGCAATCAGTGCACCGATATTCAGTGTCTTATTACGGATCAGTGGAAATGGTCTGGAAGAATCCATTGCCATCGGTGTCAGTACCGGATAAACATTATCTTCAAAATAACGGTCTGCAAATTCTGCCTGTTTGTCATTCAGATTTTCGTGTTCTGCCACCAGATGAAGGCCGACCTTTTCCAGTGCCGGAAGCACAGAACGGTTGAACGTACTGTACTGCACACGTACCAGCTCATGGGTCTGTGTGCTGATTTCCTTTAACTGCTCCTCGGAAGACATTCCGGCGATATCTTTTTTCTTATAGCCGGCATGTACCTGATCTTTCAGAGATGCCACACGGACCATAAAAAACTCATCCAGGTTTGAGGATGTGATGCTCAAAAATTTCAGTCTCTCAAATAATGGCAGATTTTTGTCCCTTGCCTCACTTAAAACACGTTCATCGAATTTCAGCCAGCTTAATTCTCGATTTACATAGTATTCCGGTTTTTCATATTTACTAAAATCCATATTTTCCCTCCTCAGCCTCTCACACTCTGCGTTTGCGCTTTAATACCAGACGAATGCCAAAAACTTCTTCAAAGAACTGTACCTTATCACGAAGCAGTCCAAGTTCCAGAGAAATATCTCTGCTTGAATCAATGAGCATCTGCAATTCACGGTCTTTCAGCACAACTCTCAGTGCCTCAACCTTCTGATAATGGCTACGGTCCATGGCATTGGCAAGTCGAAGGATTGCCGTCAGTTTTGCTACAAGCAGATACTGCTGCCTGTCAATGCCCGGTCCTCTGTCATAATTTCCGCAATATACAAACTCTGTTGTATTGTATCTCACTGCACTTGCAATGATCTTTCGTTCTTCGGTGGAAAGTCCTATAATTTCTGTCGCCATAATGATCCGGTAGGAACACTCTGCCACATCTGCCATACTGATATACTTGCCACAGTCATGAAGCTGAACCGCGATCTGCAGAAGCAGCCGTTCTCTTGCTCCCATGCCATGGATTTTTTTCATGCTGTCAAAAATAGTCAGCGCGATATCCGTCGTACCTTTGATATGGTCTTTGCCGGTAGAATAACGC
>CAKROE010000048.1 GCA_934371915.1 uncultured Blautia sp.
GATGCAGTCAGCATTCCTGTCATTGCTTCCGGCGGTGCAGGAACACTCGAACACTTTTATGATGCACTGACAGAAGGTGGTGCGGATGCGGCGCTGGCTGCGTCTTTATTCCATTATAAAGAACTGGAGATCCGCCAGGTGAAGGAGTATCTGGCAGAGAGGGGAATCTCCGTAAGAAGATAAGAGGTGAAGGAAAATGGCTCCTTTATCAGGAGAATGGCTGGAAGCATTAAAAGGTGAATTTCATCAGCCATATTACACAAAATTATATAAAACCGTCATGCAGGAATATCAGACACGGCAGATTTTTCCTCCGGCAGATGATATGTTCAATGCATTTCATTTTACACCGTTAAGCCAGGTCAAGGTCGTGATACTTGGACAGGATCCGTATCACAATGACGGACAGGCACATGGACTCTGCTTTTCTGTAAAAAAGGATGTAGAGATCCCGCCGTCACTGGTGAACATTTATCAGGAGCTCCATGATGATCTTGGCTGTTATATCCCAGATAACGGTTATCTGGAAAAATGGGCGAGACAGGGCGTGCTGATGCTGAACACAGTACTGACAGTGCGCGCACATCAGGCTAATTCACACAGAGGAATCGGATGGGAGCAGTTTACAGATGCGGCGATCCGTATCCTCAATGAGCAGGACCGTCCGATCGTATTTCTTCTGTGGGGACGTCCGGCACAGATGAAAAAATCCATGCTCAATAACCCGAGACATCTGATTCTGGAAGCACCTCATCCGAGCCCGCTTTCTGCATACAGAGGTTTTTTCGGATGCAGACATTTCAGCAAGACAAATGAATTTTTAATTCAGAACGGTCTGGAGCCGATCGACTGGCAGATTGAAAATAAAACACAACAGGAAATCAAGGAGTAAACATGAGTCAGAAGAACAATCTTGTAAAAAATGCATCTTTTCTGATGATTGCGGCGATGATCTCGAAGGTCATTGGCCTTCTCTATAAGAGTCCGCTTTCATCGATCGTAGGCAATATGGGAATGGGATATATCAGTCTTGCCCAGAATGCCTATATGATTCTTCTGATGATCGCCTCTTTCAGTATTCCGCAGGCGGTATCCAAATTGATTTCAGAACGAATTGCTTTAAAAGATTACAAAAATGCACAGAAGATTTTTCACGGTTCCCTGATCTATGCGGCAATCGTAGGCGGAATCGTGGCACTGGTGTGCCTGTTTGGGGCGAGATTTATTATCCCGAGCAATCAGCCAAATGCGATACTGGCACTCCAGATTTTATCACCGACAATCTTTCTGTCCGGTATCCTTGGAGTGTACAGAGGATATTTTCAGGCATATCGTAATATGATGCCGACCTCGATCTCACAGATTCTGGAGCAGATCTTTAATGCGGCAGTCAGCCTGATCGCTGCATGGATGTTTATCAGATATTTTGCAGACGGCAGTGACGGAAGTGTGGCAAAATGGGGTGCGGCCGGTTCGACAGTAGGTACGACCGCAGGCGTTGTCATTGCACTTTTGTTTATGTTGATGGTATATGGCATTAACCGAAGGGCAATCCGAAGAAGAGTAGACAGAGACCGTGTCCATAAAGAAGAATCTTATGGAGAAATTCTGAAACTGATTATTCTTATCGTTTCCCCGATCATCTTAAGCTCTTTTATTTACAATATTAACGGATATCTGAACGGTGTCCTGTATTCCGAGATTATGGGCACTCATGGTATGGATGCAGATACGATCAGTATGTTATATGCAGAATATGCAACGTATTTTATGAGCATCATCAATATTCCGCTGACACTTTCCAGTGCGGCACCAACCTCCATGATTCCGGAAGTTTCTGCTCTCTATGCAACGGGAGATATTGATGAGACAAGAAAAAGAGTAGATCAGACCGTGCAGCTTTCCATGTTTATTTCCATTCCATGTGCGGTGGGACTTGCTGTGCTGGCTCAGCCGATTGTGTCGCTTCTTTTCCACGGAACGAACGGTGTTGCGGGACAGCTTCTTATGCTGGGCTCCTTTACCATTCTTCTGAATGGTATGTCCAACATTTCAAACGGTGTCCTTCAGGGAATCGGTAAACCGAAGATTCCGATGATAACAGCGGCTGTGGCGCTTGTGGTTGACGTGGTGGTTGTTGTGGCACTTCTGATGTTTACGAATCTTGGTATTTACGCATTGCTGGTTGCGATGATCGTTTATGCAATCGTGGTATGCGTGCTGAATGATTTCTTTATGAAAAAGTATCTGGATTATAAGAATCCGTGGAAAGCGGCATACGTAAGTCCGATCATTGCATCTGCCGTGATGGGTGTTGTGGCAGCTGGTGTGTACTATGGACTGCATGTACTGCTTCCGTCAAATGTTATCTGTCTTGGTGTGTCGATCATTCTGGCAGCTATGGCATATTTTCTGGTATACATTCTTGTGGACAAAACAGCTTCTGAGAGACTTTCCAGAATGCCGGGTGGCGCTTATCTCGTCAGAATTGCCCAGAAGATCGGACGATAGGTGGAAGATGACCTGATAATAAGAAAAAACAAGGAATATCTGCTGAACAGAGGGCAGATATTCTTTTTATTTGTAAAGTTTGATAATCAAACAAATTTATGCCGTGGGATATGAGACAAATTGTGAAAGTTGGTCATTGTCATTTGTAAAACTTTGTCGTATAATGTTACGGAATTGGATTTTGAAAAATACTTTTAATAAGAAAGAACACGTTATATTCATATCTGTAGATGCAGATTTATGACGAGGAGGTCGATTTATTGAATACATACACATTGGGAATTGACATCGGATCTACGACAGTAAAGATCGCGATTCTTGATGAAAATGAAAAGCTTTTATTTGCAGATTACGAACGACATTTTGCAAATATTCAGGAGACTCTGGCAGATCTTCTGGAAAAAGCACATGCACAGCTGGGAGAGATGACACTCAGTCCGGTAATCACTGGTTCCGGCGGACTGACGCTGGCAAATCATCTGGAGATCCCATTTGTGCAGGAGGTAATCGCTGTATCTACATCCTTACAGAAGATTGCGCCACAGACAGACGTTGCAATCGAGCTTGGTGGTGAAGATGCAAAGATCATTTATTTTGAAGGCGGAAATATCGAGCAGCGAATGAATGGTATCTGTGCAGGTGGTACAGGTTCCTTTATCGACCAGATGGCATCACTTCTTCAGACAGATGCTACCGGTCTGAACGAATATGCAAAGAATTACAAGGCACTTTATCCGATTGCTGCACGATGCGGTGTATTTGCAAAGACAGATATACAGCCGCTGATCAATGAAGGTGCAACGAAGGAAGACCTTTCAGCATCTATTTTTCAGGCAGTTGTCAATCAGACGATTTCCGGTCTGGCCTGTGGTAAGCCAATCCGTGGACATGTAGCATTTCTGGGCGGTCCGCTGCATTTCCTTTCTGAGTTAAAAACTGCGTTTATCCGTACTTTGAAACTGGACGATGAGCATACGATCGTGCCGGAGAATTCTCATCTGTTTGCGGCAATCGGTTCTGCACTGAATGCAAAAGAGGATGTCAAAGTTTCTCTGATTGAACTGAAAGACAGACTGCGCCATTCCATCAAACTTGACTTCGAAGTAGAGCGTATGGAACCTCTGTTTGCGACAGAGGAGGATTACGAAGAATTTAATAAAAGACAGTCCTCCTATAAAGTAACGACAGGAGATCTGGCTTCCTATAAAGGAAACTGCTATCTTGGTATTGATGCAGGTTCTACTACAACAAAAACCGCACTGGTAGGAGAGGACGGAAGTCTTCTGTATTCCTTCTACAGCAACAACAACGGAAGCCCGCTCAAGACGGCGATCCGCTCCATTCAGGAAATTTATGCGAAACTTCCTGAAGGTGCAAAGATTGCCTATGCATGTTCTACCGGTTACGGTGAGGCACTGATCAAAGCAGCACTTCTTCTTGATGAGGGCGAGGTTGAGACCGTTTCTCATTACTATGCGGCTGCATTCTTTGACCCGGAAGTAGACTGTATCCTTGACATCGGTGGTCAGGATATGAAATGCATCAAGATCAAGAATCAGACTGTAGACAGCGTACAGCTCAACGAGGCATGCTCTTCCGGTTGTGGTTCCTTTATCGAGACATTTGCCAAATCCCTGAATTACAGTGTACAGGATTTTGCGAAGGCAGCTCTCTATGCAAAGCATCCGATCGATCTTGGAACACGCTGTACCGTATTTATGAACTCCAAAGTAAAACAGGCACAGAAGGAAGGCGCAGAGGTATCTGATATTTCTGCAGGTCTGGCTTACTCTGTTATCAAAAACGCACTTTACAAAGTTATCAAAGTTTCCGATGCAACAGAACTTGGCAGACATATCGTAGTACAGGGTGGTACATTTTACAATGACGCGGTTCTTCGAAGTTTTGAGCGAATTGCCAACTGTGAAGCCATCCGTCCGGACATTGCCGGTATCATGGGAGCTTTCGGGGCGGCGCTGATCGCGAGAGAGCGCTACGAAGATGGCAAAGAGACCACAATGCTTTCTATTGATAAGATCAATGAGCTGAAATATACAACATCCATGGCTAACTGCCGCGGATGTACCAACAACTGCCGTCTGACAATCAACAAATTTACCGGCGGCCGTCAGTTTGTCAGCGGAAACCGCTGCGAGCGAGGAAGCGGCAAAGAAAAGAACAAAGACCATGTTCCGAATCTTTACGAATATAAATACAAACGACTGTTTTCTTATGAACCGCTCAGTGCGGATCAGGCAACCAGAGGCCAGGTGGGTATTCCGCGTGTCCTGAATATGTTTGAAAACTATCCGTTCTGGTTCACTTTCTTTACGAAGCTGAAATACGAAGTCATACTTTCTCCGACTTCCACACGTAAGATCTATGAACTGGGTATTGAGTCCATTCCGAGTGAATCTGAATGTTATCCGGCAAAACTGGCACACGGTCATGTGAGCTGGCTGATCAAAAAAGGTGTGAAATTTATTTTCTATCCCTGTGTACCGTATGAGCGTAATGAGTTCCCGGATGCAGTCAACCATTATAACTGTCCGATCGTCACTTCTTATGCAGAGAATATCAAGAACAATGTGGATGAGCTGAAAGATCCGAGCATTAAATTCATGAATCCGTTTATGGCATTTACGACAGAAGCCGTTCTTACAGACCGTCTTGTAGAAGTGTTTAAAGATCTTCCGGCAGAAGAGGTCAAAGCAGCTGCACACGCTGCATGGGAAGAGCTTGCGCAGGCACGTAAAGATGTCGAGAAAAAAGGCGAGGAGACTATCCAGTATCTGAAGGAAACCGGAAGACGCGGAATCGTACTTGCAGGACGTCCGTATCATATCGATCCGGAGATCCATCACGGTATCCCGGATCTGATCAACAGCTACGGTATTGCGGTACTGACTGAAGATTCTGTTTCTCATCTCGGGGAAGTAGAGCGGCCGATCCGTGTCAATGACCAGTGGATGTATCACTCCCGTCTGTATGCGGCAGCAAACTATGTCAAAACACAGGATAATCTTGATCTGATCCAGCTGAACTCCTTTGGTTGTGGTCTGGACGCAGTTACTACAGACGAGGTTTATGAGATTCTTGACAGAAGCGGTAAGATCTATACCTGCTTAAAAATCGATGAGGTCAACAACCTTGGTGCAGCACGAATCCGTGTACGTTCCCTGCTGGCCGCACTCCGTGCAAAAGATGCACAGCACAAAGAACGTGAGATCAGACCGTCCTCCATTGAAAAAGTTGTATTTACCAAACAGATGCGTAAGGATTATACGATCCTCTGTCCGCAGATGTCTCCGTTCCACTTCGGAATCTTACAGGCGGCATTTAATACCTGCGGTTATCACCTGGAAGTTCTTCCTAATGACAACAAACATGCGGTAGATGTGGGACTGAAATATGTAAACAATGATGCATGCTATCCTTCTCTGATGGTAGTCGGCCAGGTTATGGATGCCCTTCTTTCCGGTAAATATGATTTGAATAAGACGGCTGTCATCATGTCACAGACGGGCGGCGGATGCCGTGCATCCAACTATATTGCGTTTATCCGCCGTGCATTAAAGAAAGTTGGTATGGAACAGGTTCCGGTTATTTCCATCAACTTGAGTGGCCTGGAAAGCAATCCGGGATTCAAGCTGACACTTCCACTGATCAAGCGTATCTGCTACGGAGCGGTATTTGGTGATATCCTGATGAAATGTGTTTACCGTATGCGTCCATATGAGGCAGAGCCGGGGATTGTCAACCGTAAGCATAAAATCTGGGAACAGAGGGTAATCTCTTTCCTGGAAGGAAGCAGTGTCAGCCACGGACAGTTTAAGAAGATGTGCCGTGAGATGGTACATGAGTTTGATATGATCCCGATTACGGGAGAGAGGAAGCCAAGAGTTGGTATCGTCGGAGAGATTCTTGTCAAATTCCTTCCGGCAGCAAACAATCATCTGGCAGAACTTCTGGAAGCAGAGGGCGCCGAGGCAGTATGCCCGGATCTGATAGACTTTATCAATTACTGCTTCTATAATCAGAACTTCAAATCCGAGTTCCTTGGATTTAAGAAAAATAAAGCAACGATCGCAAACTGGGGAATCAAAGCCATCGAATGGCTTCGAGGAGCGGCAAATGAAGCACTTGCACAGAGCCGTCACTTTACACCGTCTGCCAATATTGCAGATCTGGCAAAGATGGCAGAGCCGATCGTATCTCCGGGTAACCAGACCGGTGAAGGATGGTTCCTGACAGGCGAGATGATGGAATTGATCCATGGCGGTGTGCCGAACATCGTCTGCATTCAGCCGTTTGCATGCCTTCCGAACCATATTGTAGGTAAAGGTGTTATCAAGGCAATCCGCAGGGAACATCCGGAAGCAAATATTGTTGCGATCGACTACGACCCGGGCGCAAGTGAAGTAAACCAGTTGAACCGAATCAAACTGATGCTGTCCACAGCACAGAAGAATTTAAACAAAAAGTAAAACAAAAAGGCAGTAAAATTGAAAAAGACAATAAAGAAAACAGTAGTCGCTGCAATCTTGTTTCTGGTATTGTCTGCCTGCATCGGGGTTACTGCACAGGCGGCAGCCCGGGTGCTGTATGTTGGCAGAACTTACAGCATCGATGTGAAGGGCAGTTATAAATGGTACAGTGCAAATAAAAGAATTGTAAGAGTCAATTCAAAAACAAAAAAAATCACACCAAAAAAAGCAGGGACTACATACATAAAAGGTGTGAAAAAGGTACATAATAAAAAAATTGTCAAAAAAATCAAAGTTATAGTAAAAAAGCCTTACCTGAATAAAAAGAAGGCAACTGTAACTGCAGGGAAGAAACTGACGCTGAAACTGAGAGGTATGGTAGTTACCCGCTGGACATCGTCCAACAAAAAAATCGCTACAGTATCTTCATCCGGTGTTGTTAAGACAAAAAAGAGCGGGACTGTAAAAATTACGGCAACAGGCAGAGATAAGAAAAAATACACCTGTGTGATCAAAGTTAATGCAAAACCGAAGAAGGTAGTTCCCACAGCAACGCCGACACCGGAGCCGACAAAAGCACCGGAAAATCATACGTCTTATATGATTGCTCATCGTGGAGATACATCAACTGCACCGGAAAATACAATGGCTGCTTTTCAGAGCGCGCTTCTTCGAGGTTACAAAGCGATAGAGACGGATGTACAGTTTACGAAGGACAATGTGCCGGTAATATTGCATGATTCCACGATAAACAGAACTTCCAACGGAACCGGCAGAATTATGGATCTTACGTTCGACGAAGTCAGACAATATGATTTCGGTTCCTGGAAATCTGAAGCATATGCGAATGAAAAGATTCCGAGTTTTCAGGAATTTATCGAATTCTGTAAGGAAAATTCCATCCATCCTTATATTGAACTGAAAACTACGATTGCAGAGAATGATATTGACAAGATACAGATGCTTCTGGAAATGGTCAGTGCAGCCGGAATGCAGAAAGATGTTTCCTGGTTTTCGTTCAGTTATAATCTGGTAGAAATGGTAAAAGAGGTGGATCCGACTGCAGATATAGGGGTTGTACTGCATGGAGGAGATGTGGTGACTGAACCGCTCATCCAGCAGATGAAGAGCCTGCAGACAGGACTGAATACGGTTTTTTTCAGCCATTATGCGAGAAAAATCACACCTGCTGTTTTAGAAAGATGCAAAGAGGAACAGATCCAGCTGGTAGCCCGCGATATCAAAAACATACAGTCGCTGTATGCACTGGATCTGTATTACAGAGCAGCATTTGCAGATGGATTCTAGTATTTCAACAGAAAGAGGAAATATATGGCAAAGTATACATTAATGAAAACGGAGGGGCATGCGAAGCGTGCGCAGCTTGAGACTGTGCATGGCACGATCCAGACGCCTGTGTTTATGAATGTGGGAACGATCGGTGCGATCAAAGGTGCCGTTTCTACACAGGATCTTTATGAGATCGGAACACAGGTGGAGCTTTCTAATACTTATCATTTGCATGTCCGCCCGGGCGATAAGATCGTCAAACAGCTCGGCGGTCTGCATAAGTTTATGAACTGGGAGAGACCGATACTGACAGATTCCGGCGGGTTCCAGGTGTTTTCACTTGCAAAACTTCGCAAGATCAAAGAAGAAGGTGTACATTTCCAGTCACATATTGACGGACACAAGATCTTTATGGGACCGGAAGAAAGCATGCAGATCCAGTCTAACCTGGGATCCACGATTGCGATGGCATTCGATGAATGTCCGAGCAGCGTGGCAGACAGAGATTATGTACAGAAATCTGTAGAACGTACGACACGCTGGCTTGCGCGATGCAAAAAAGAAATGGCACGTCTCAACAGTCTGCCGGATACCATCAATAAAGAACAGCTTCTGTTTGGTATCAATCAGGGTGCTGTTTATGAAGATATTCGTATTGAACATGCAAAAGAGATCGCAAAGATGGATCTGGACGGATATGCAGTCGGCGGACTTGCAGTTGGCGAGACACATGAAGAAATGTATCGTATCCTTGATGCAGTCGTACCGTATCTTCCGCAGGATAAGCCGACTTATCTTATGGGTGTCGGAACTCCGGCAAACATTCTGGAAGGTGTTGATCGAGGTATTGATTTCTTTGACTGCGTATATCCGAGCCGCAATGGCCGTCATGGTTGTATATACCAACCATGGTAAGATGAATATGTTCAATGCCAAATATGAACTGGATACCCGCCCGATCGAAGAAGGCTGTGGCTGCCCGGCATGCCGCCATTACAGCAGAGCTTACATCCGTCACCTTCTGAAGGCAAAAGAAATGCTCGGTATGCGTCTCTGTGTACTGCATAATCTGTATTTCTATAACCATATGATGGAAGAAATCCGTGATGCGCTGGATGAGGGAAGATTTGCTGAATATAAGAAAATGCGCCTGGAAGGATTCGCGGCAGGAGAGCAGAAATAAGCGAAAAGTTTTAAATCGTACAAAAAAATGAAAAACACTTGAAGTTACAGGCTTTTTTGTGTATGATGATATATAGTGTTCCTGAACAGCAGGAATGTAAGTCAGCAGACAGGAGGAATCTGAAATGAACGAAAGTACCGCAAGTATGGGTATGATGATTTTATGGATGGTAGTTATCTTTGGAGTTATGTATTTCCTGATGATCCGTCCTCAGAAGAAAGAGCAGAAGAGACTTCAGGCAATGCTCAACAGCATGGAAGTCGGTGACAGTATTGTTACAACAAGCGGCTTCTATGGAGTGATCATCGATATGACAGAAGAAGATGTGATCGTAGAATTCGGCAATAACAAGAACTGCCGTATCCCAATGAGAAAACAGGCTATTGCAGAAGTGGAGAAGGCAGAACAGGCATCCGCATAACTGCAAATAAGAAAGTAAGTGCTGCGTCAGATGCGGCACTTCTTTTTTTTATAAAATTTCATTGAAATCAGGTAATGATTTATTCGCATTTGTAACACGTTCAAACTTTTACGTAGTAAAGGGTTGAAAAGTCTGAAAAAGTGCGTTATTATAATAACAATATCCATAAGGAAAGGACTCTGTGGTTTTCGTGTGGTGCAGAGAGAGGAAATGAAGAAATGGAATACAAGATCGCATTGATTCCGGGAGACGGTATCGGTCCGGAAATTGTAAATGAAGCAAAAAAAGTTCTTGATAAAGTATGTGAAAAATATCATCATACATTTACATATTCAGAGGTGCTTCTCGGCGGAGCTTCTATTGACGTTTACGGCGTACCGCTTACAGATGAAGCAATTGCAACAGCAAAAGCTTCTGATGCAGTTCTGATGGGCTCTATCGGTGGTGATGCCAGGACATCTCCATGGTACAAGCTTGAGCCGTCCAAACGTCCGGAAGCAGGACTTCTTGCAATTCGTAAAGCACTGAATCTTTTTGCAAACCTTCGTCCGGCATACCTGTATAAAGAACTCGAGGAAGCCTGCCCGATCAAGAAAGAAGTGATCGGAGAAGACGGATTTGATATGATCATTGTCCGTGAGCTTACCGGTGGCCTTTATTTCGGAGAAAGAAAAACAATCGAAGAAGATGGTGTAAAGAAAGCAATCGATACACTTTCCTATAATGAAAATGAAATCCGCCGTATTGCCATCAAGGCATTTGACATTGCCATGAAGAGAAGAAAGAAAGTTACAAGCGTAGACAAGGCAAACGTACTGGATTCTTCCAGACTCTGGAGAAAAGTTGTAGAAGAAGTTGCAAAGGATTATCCGGAAGTAACGCTGGAGCATATGCTGGTTGACAACTGCGCAATGCAGCTTGTACATGATCCGGGACAGTTTGATGTTATTCTTACCGAGAACATGTTTGGCGATATTTTATCCGATGAGGCAAGTATGGTGACCGGTTCCATCGGAATGCTTTCTTCCGCAAGTCTGAATGAAACAAAATTTGGTCTGTATGAGCCGAGCCACGGATCTGCGCCGGATATTGCAGGACAGAATAAAGCAAACCCGATTGCAACAATCCTTTCCGCGGCAATGTTACTCCGGTATTCACTGAATCTTGACGAGGAAGCAGATGCAGTAGAAGCAGCTGTACAGAAAGTCCTGACAGACGGATATCGTACAGGTGATATCATGTCAGAAGGATGCAGGGCAGTCGGAACAAAAGAGATGGGCGATCTGATCGCAGCAGCTGTATAATGAAAGTTTTTAACATAAAGAGGAGATAGAAAGATGAGAAGTGATTCAGTAAAAACGGGTTCACAGCAGGCACCGCACCGTTCCCTGTTTAATGCCCTTGGATTGACAAAAGAAGAAATGGAACGTCCTTTAGTAGGTATCGTAAGTTCTTATAATGAGATCGTACCGGGTCATATGAACCTTGACAAGATTGTTGCAGCCGTAAAACAGGGTGTTGCAATGGCTGGCGGTACACCGATCGTATTCCCGGCAATTGCTGTCTGTGACGGTATTGCAATGGGACATGTCGGAATGAAATATTCTCTGGTAACAAGAGATCTGATCGCAGACTCTACAGAGGCAATGGCAATGGCTCATCAGTTTGATGCCCTTGTTATGGTTCCGAACTGTGACAAAAACGTACCTGGACTTCTGATGGCTGCAGCCAGACTGAACGTTCCTACCGTATTCGTAAGCGGCGGTCCGATGATGGCGGGCCATATACACGGACATAAGACAAGCCTTTCCAGTATGTTCGAAGCTGTCGGATCTTATGCAGCAGGTAAGATCACAGAAGACGAACTTACAGAATTTGAGAACAAAACATGTCCTACATGTGGATCCTGTTCCGGTATGTATACTGCAAACTCCATGAACTGTCTGACAGAAGTTCTTGGTATGGGACTTCGTGGAAACGGAACCATCCCGGCCGTATATTCCGAGCGTATCCGTCTTGCAAAACATGCAGGTATGCAGGTTATGGAAATGTACCGCAGAAATATCCGTCCGCGCGACATCATGACAAAAGAAGCCATCCTGAATGCACTGACAGTAGATATGGCACTTGGATGCTCTACCAACAGTATGCTTCATCTTCCGGCTATCGCTCATGAAGTCGGTATGGATTTTGATATCAGCTTTGCAAATGAGATCAGTGCAAAGACACCGAACCTCTGCCACCTTGCACCGGCAGGCCCGACTTATATGGAAGATTTGAATGAAGCAGGCGGTGTTTATGCAGTTATGAACGAGCTGAACAAAAAAGGACTTCTTCATACAGAATGCATGACAGTAACAGGTAAAACAGTAGGCGAAAACATCAAAGACTGTGTAAACCTTAATCCGGAAGTTATCCGCCCGATCGATAATCCGTACAGCCAGACCGGCGGCCTTGCAGTACTGAAAGGAAATATCGCTCCGGACGGCGGCGTTGTAAAACGTTCCGCGGTTGTAGAGGAGATGATGGTACATGAAGGTCCGGCAAGAGTCTTTGACTGTGAAGAAGACGCGATCGCAGCAATCAAAGGCGGCAAGATCGTAGCCGGAGATGTTGTTGTTATTCGTTATGAAGGACCGAAAGGCGGCCCTGGAATGAGAGAGATGCTGAACCCGACTTCTGCAATCGCAGGAATGGGACTTGGTTCTTCTGTAGCTCTTATTACAGACGGACGTTTCAGCGGTGCATCCCGTGGTGCTTCTATCGGACACGTTTCACCGGAAGCAGCTGTAGGCGGTCCGATTGCTTTGATCGAAGAAGGTGACATTATCAGCATCAATATTCCGGAACTGAAACTGGAAGTTAAAGTTTCTGATGAAGAAATGGAAGCAAGAAGAGCAAAATGGCAGCCACGTGAGCCACGAGTTACAACCGGATATCTTGCAAGATATGCTGCAATGGTTACCTCAGGAAACAGAGGAGCAATCCTTGAAGTTCCGAAAGCAAAATAATACAAAGTCATGATTCACACAGGAGGAAATACAATGCAGCTTACAGGTGCAGAGATTATCATTGAATGCCTGAAAGAACAAAAAGTAGATACTGTATTTGGTTATCCGGGCGGTGCAATTCTGAATGTCTATGATGCTCTCTACAAACACAGTGATGAGATCAACCATGTGCTGACCTCTCATGAGCAGGGGGCCTCTCATGCAGCAGATGGTTATGCACGTGCAACCGGCAAAGTCGGTGTCTGCCTTGCAACATCAGGACCGGGAGCAACCAATCTTGTAACCGGTATTGCAACCGCATATATGGATTCTGTTCCGGTGGTGGCAATCACCGCGAACGTTGGCAGACCGCTTCTTGGAAGAGATTCCTTCCAGGAGGTTGATATTGCCGGTATCGTAATGCCAATCACAAAACACAGTTTTATCGTAAAAGACATTTCCATGCTGGCAGATACACTCCGCAAGGCATTTTATATTGCAAAGAGCGGACGTCCGGGCCCGGTACTGGTAGATGTAACAAAAGATGTGACAGCAGCAATTTATGAATATTCCGTTCGCCGTCCGGCTACGATCAACCGTGAGACCGAGACAATCCGTAAGGAAGATCTGGAGACTGCTGCGCAGATGATCGAGGAAGCACAGAAACCGTATATTTTTGTCGGAGGCGGTTCTGTTATTTCCGGAGCATCCAAAGAAATCAGTGAACTGGCGCACAAGATTCAGGCACCGGTTTGCGACAGTCTGATGGGTAAGGGAGCTTTTTCAGGAGAAGATCCTCTGTACACCGGTATGCTCGGTATGCATGGAACAAAGACTTCCGACCTTGGCGTGACACAGTGCGACCTTCTGATCGTACTCGGTGCACGTTTCAGTGACCGTGTAACAGGCAATGCGAAGACTTTTGCAAATCAGGCAAAGATTCTTCAGATTGATGTTGATGCGGCAGAAATCAATAAGAATGTTGTGGTAGATGCGTCTGTGATCGGAGATGTAAGAGAAGTTCTCCGCAGACTTCTGGAAATGATTCCGGAAGAAAAGCATCCGGAGTGGATCGAACATATTCAGGAGATGAAAGCAAAATATCCACTGAATTATGATCATTCACAGCTTACCGGACCATACATTATAGAGAAACTTTATGAAATCACCAATGGCGATGCAATTATCTCAACAGATGTCGGTCAGCATCAGATGTGGGCTGCGCAGTACTTCAAATACAAAGAACCACGTACATTCCTGACTTCCGGTGGTCTCGGAACGATGGGATACGGACTTGGAGCTGCAATCGGCGCAAAGATGGGCAGACCGGACAAAACAGTGGTCAACATTGCAGGAGACGGCTGTTTTCGAATGAATATGAATGAGATCGCAACCGCAGTACGATGCCATAAACAGCTGTTACAGATTGTCATGAACAATCATGTACTTGGTATGGTACGTCAGTGGCAGACCTTATTCTATGATCACAGATATTCACATACAGTTCTTGACGATGCAGTGGATTTTGTGAAAATATCTGAGGGCATGGGTGCGAAAGCAATCCGTGTTACAAAGATGGAAGAAGTAGAACCGGCGATCCGCGAGGCGCTGGCTACAGAAGGCCCTGTGGTACTGGACTGCTGGATCGATCAGGATCTCAGCGTGTTCCCGATGGTACCGGCAGGTGCAAGTCTTAATGATGTATTTGACGAGGAGGATATGAAGAACAATGAGCAGAGTATATAATTTTTCTGCAGGACCGGCCGTACTGCCGGAACCTGTGCTGAAAGAAGTCGCAGCAGAAATGATGGATTATCAGGGAAGCGGCATGTCCGTTATGGAAATGAGCCACAGAAGTCCTGAGTTCCAGAAGATTATTGATGATGCGGAACAGGATTTAAGAGACCTGATGAACATTCCGGACAATTATAAGGTATTATTTCTTCAGGGCGGTGCATCACAGCAGTTTGCCATGATTCCGATGAACCTGATGAAAAACGGAGTTGCTGACTATATCGTTACCGGTCAGTGGGCAAAAAAAGCTTACCAGGAAGCACAGAAATACGGAAAAGTAAACAAAATTGCATCTTCCGAGGACAAAACCTTCTCCTATATTCCGGATTGCAGCGATCTTCCGATCAGCCCGGATGCAGATTATGTATACATTTGTGAAAATAATACAATTTACGGAACAAAATTCAAGACACTTCCGAACACAAAAGGCAAAACTCTGGTAGCAGACGTTTCTTCCTGCTTCTTATCTGAGCCTGTGGATGTAAGCAAATATGGCATCATCTATGGTGGCGTTCAGAAAAATATCGGACCAGCAGGTATGGTTATCGCAATCATCCGTGAAGACCTCATCACAGAGGATGTTCTTCCGGGAACACCAACCATGCTTACATACAAAACACATGCAGATGCAGGTTCCCTTTACAATACTCCGAATGCTTACTGCATCTATGTATGCGGAAAAGTTTTCAAATGGCTGAAAGCTATGGGCGGCCTGGAAGAAATGCAGAAGAGAAATATCGAAAAAGCAAAAATCCTCTATGATTATCTGGATCAGAGCAAACTCTTCAAGGGCACAGTAGAGCCGGCTTCCCGTTCTCTGATGAACGTTCCTTTCGTTACAGGTGATAAAGACATGGATGCCAAATTTGTAAAAGAAGCAATGGCAGCAGGTCTTGTAAACCTCAAAGGACACAGAACAGTAGGCGGTATGCGTGCAAGTATCTATAATGCAATGCCAAAAGAAGGCGTAGAAGCTCTCGTTGCATTTATGAAAAAATTCGAGGAGGAAAATGCATAATGTTCCAGTATAAATGCCTCAATCCAATTTCCCAGACAGGTCTTGGACTGTTTGGAGAAGAATACAAACAGACAGAAGACCTGAATAATGCCGATGCAGTTCTGGTAAGAAGTGCAAAAATGCATGACATGGAGCTTCCTGAGAATGTCAAAGTCATCGCACGTGCAGGTGCAGGTGTCAACAACATTCCGGTTGATGCGTGTGCAGAAAAAGGTATTGTTGTATTTAACACACCGGGAGCAAATGCAAACGGTGTTAAAGAGCTTGTTCTTGCAGGTATGCTTCTTGCTTCCCGTGATATCGTCGGTGGTATCGAATGGGTAGCACATGAAGAAGACAAAGAACATATCGACAAACTGGCTGAAAAACAGAAAAAACAGTTTGCAGGATGTGAGATCAGTGGTAAAAAGCTTGGTATCATCGGTCTTGGTGCAATCGGAGCCATGGTTGCAAACTCTGCAACACATCTTGGCATGGAAGTTTACGGATACGATCCGTTCATCTCCATCGATGCAGCATGGAATCTTTCCAGAACCATCAAACACAGCAAATCTCTGGATGAGATCTACAGCCAGTGCGATTACATCACCATCCATGTACCGCTTACCGATAATACTCGCAAGATGATAGACAAAGAGGCTTTCACTAAGATGAAAGACGGTGTTGTACTTCTGAACTTTGCGAGAGACCTTCTTGTAGATGAAGAAGCACTGATCGAAGCACTTGACAGCGGAAAGGTTAAGAAATATGTAACAGACTTTGCAAACCCGCTGGTTGCAGGAAGACAGGGAATCCTTGTAACACCACATCTTGGTGCATCTACAGAGGAATCCGAAGAAAACTGTGCAGTAATGGCAGTTAAAGAAGTAAGAGATTTCCTTGAAAACGGAAATATCAAAAACTCTGTAAACTTCCCGAACTGCGATATGGGAACTTGTGTAGCAGTCGGACGTATCACCATCGCTCACAAGAATATCC
>CAKROE010000049.1 GCA_934371915.1 uncultured Blautia sp.
ATAAGTAGTTGTCAGAGCACCAGCTGCCAGAGAACCGTGTACTGCACCTGCAGCACCTGCTTCAGACTGCATCTCTGTAACCTGTACTTCCTGTCCAAAGATGTTCTTTCTTCCCTGTGTTGCCCACTCATCTGTTGCTTCCGCCATAACAGATGAAGGAGTGATCGGGTAGATAGCAGCTACATCTGAATATGCATAAGAAGCATGAGCGGCTGCATGGTTACCATCCATGGTTTTCATCTTTCTTGCCATAGTTTGTTTTCCTCCTTAAAGGTATGATGAAAATTATAATTTATTTCAGGCCAGTGAAAGGGCCTAAAAGTCCAATAGTTATTATAGCATAGCCATTTCGGATTGTCCAATCAGGATTGTATATTTTCTGTATCTATTTACATACAAAAAAGTTAGCAACAAGCAAGTTTTATGGAGTTTTCAGGCTTCTCCTCTTCCTAATTATATGTTTTTGTGATTTAAGGCTTGCAAAATCCTGACTTTACTGTAGAATAGGAATGAATGGCTAAAACAGCCTGACCCCAAACGACTGAACGAAACCATAACGAAGAAAAGAGGTACCTTATGATTTCAGCAAATAATATTACACTGCGTGTTGGCAAAAAAGCACTTTTCGAAGATGTCAACATCAAATTTACCGAGGGCAACTGCTACGGTCTGATCGGAGCAAACGGTGCCGGTAAATCTACATTCCTTAAAATCCTGTCCGGACAGCTTGAACCGACCAATGGTGACATTGTCATCACACCTGGCCAGCGTCTTTCTTTCCTGCAGCAGGACCACTTCAAATACGATTCATACAATGTTCTGGACACCGTTATCATGGGAAATGCCAGACTGTATGAAATCATGAAAGAAAAAGAAGCCATCTACGCAAAAGAAGATTTCACTGATGAAGACGGTATCCGCGCCAGCGAACTTGAAGGTGAATTCGCTGAGATGAACGGATGGGAGGCAGAGTCCGATGCTGCCACTCTTCTGAACGGCCTCGGAATCGAAACCGAACTCCATTATACTCAGATGGCAGACCTGACCGGCAGCCAGAAAGTCAAAGTACTTCTTGCACAGGCACTTTTCGGAAACCCGGACATCCTGCTCCTCGACGAGCCGACCAACCATCTGGATCTGCCTGCTATTGAATGGCTCGAAGAATTCCTGATCAACTTTGACAATACCGTCATCGTTGTATCCCATGACCGTTACTTCCTGAACAAAGTCTGCACACATACCGCAGACATTGATTACGGAAAAATTCAGCTGTATGCCGGAAACTATGACTTCTGGTTCGAATCCAGCCAGCTTCTTATCAAGCAGATGAAAGAAGCCAACAAGAAAAAGGAAGAAAAGATCAAGGAACTCCAGGAATTTATTTCCCGATTCAGTGCAAACGCTTCCAAATCCAAACAGGCAACTTCACGTAAACGTGCCCTGGAAAAAATCCAGCTTGATGACATGCGTCCGTCCAGCCGTAAATATCCATATATCGACTTCCGTCCGAACCGTGAAATCGGCAACGAAGTACTTATGGTAGAAAACCTTTCCAAAACCATCGACGGTGTAAAAGTTCTCGACAACATCAGCTTTACACTCGGACATGATGATAAAGTTGCCTTTGTCGGTGCAAACGAGCAGGCCATCACTACTTTCTTCCGTATCCTGATCGGAGAACTTGAACCGGATGAAGGAAATTACAAATGGGGTGTTACAACCTCTCAGGCATATTTCCCGAAAGACAATACACAGGAATTCGATAACGACCTGACCATCACCGACTGGCTGACTCAGTATTCCGAAATCAAAGATGCAACTTATGTACGTGGTTTCCTCGGAAGAATGCTCTTCCCGGGTGAAGACGGAGTCAAGAAAGTCCGTGTTCTTTCCGGTGGCGAAAAAGTTCGTTGTCTGTTATCCAAGATGATGATCTCCGGTGCAAACATCCTGATTCTTGATGAGCCGACCAACCATCTGGATATGGAATCCATCACCGCACTGAACAACGGTCTGATCAAATTCCCGGGAGTCATCCTTTTTGCTTCCCACGACCATCAGTTCGTACAGACAACCGCTAACCGTATCATGGAAATCCTTCCTGACGGAAGACTGATTGACAAGATCACCACATACGACGAATACCTCGCAAGCGATGAAATGGCGAAAAAACGTCACGTCTTCCAGGTCAATGAAGAAGACGCTGCCGATAACTAAAATATATATGACAAAAGCTCCCGGATTTTCCATATTCCGGGAGCTTTTCTTATGCGCACAAAACAACATTTTATTGTATACTCTGTCAGTTTCTGATCAGTCTTTCATGGTAATATCTGCCAGTTTTCCATTCGTCACCTTGAGAAGGGACTCCAAATCTACCTTCAGGGTAAGTCCGATTCTTCCACCACTGACATAGATTTCGTCAAAATTTTCTGCCGAAGCGTCAAATACTGTCGGATATAATTTCTTCATTCCGAGAGGACTGCACCCTCCTCTGACATAGCCGGTAATCTTGAGAATGTCTTTTACGTGGATCATATCTACCGTCTTTTCACCGACTGCTTTTGCTGCCGCCTTCCTGTCCACTTCTTTTTCGATCGGTACGACAAACACATAGTAGCCGCCACTTTTTCCTTCCATCACAAGCGTCTTAAATGACTGATCATACGGTGCACCGATCAGGTCCGCACTGTGAAGTCCGTCAATAAATTCATCACATTCATATGTAAATGCTTCGTATTTTACTTTTTGTCGATCCAGCATTCGCATTGCATTTGTTTTTGCTTCTTTTGCCATGTTATCCTTCTTTCCTGCCTTTACCTTGTTGCATGTTTTTCTTTATTTTTGCGTTTTTCTTCACGTCTTGAAATTTTTTTCCAGAGTTCTTCGCCTTCACGGTCATCATCATCCATCATCTCTCTGACAATTTCTTCATCCAGACGCTCCTCTTCCGCTGCTGACAGCATTCTTCTGTTTTCCTGTCTTGCAGGTCTTCTTTTGATTCTTTTCTGTGGAATGTATTCTTTTGGGTCTACATAGTCAGAACTGTTTTCGGCCTCTTCATAAAGTTCATCCTCATCGTCATCCTCATCGTCTTCAGCCCTTTTTCGGCGGTTCGTTGCAAACTGGATCAGCATTCCGAGAATTGCAAATCCAGCACTCATCCCCAGTCCATAAGGAAAATCTGCAAGTCCGCCAAGCTTTGCTGCTGAAACACCCGCCATAGCACCACCCAGAAGAGAAGTTCCGACGATCAGAACTTCTCTCGCCTGCCGCATGGCAAGCACACCAAGGCCAGCTCCCAAAAGCAGACAGAAGAAGAATACCAGTGAAGAAGTCGGATGAAAAATATAAATTCCAAGCCCGATTCCAATACCGGCTCCCAAAATAAAAATACCAATCTTATAGCTGACAAACGCGATCACCGCAAGCACTACACCAATTCCTACCATAATCACAGCATACATATATTTCTCAGTCACACCGCCAGAATAAGCTACTCCGAATCCAACTCCGGCTCCAATGATAAATCCACAGAGCATCATCCAGAACCGAAGCAGACGATATCCCAGAATACAGTTTATCGCGCCGAAAACGAGCAATACAGCAAACCCGATCATGGAAATATCAGTCAGGGCAGGTATTGTCCTGGCATTTTCAATCATATTCATTAACTGCTGTAACATATCGTTCATAATAGCCTCCTCTTTTTAAAAGATAAAATATAATGTTTTCAGATTCTGCAGGATCCCGTAATGATACTGAACCGTGCTGAGGCCGTGCAGACTCATGTAATATCCTGCCACATCCTGTATTTTTTCTTCCTGTATATATTGCCGACAGGCAGCATCAAAAGCCTCCTCTGATGTATATTTGAGGCGAACCACTGCTGCCCCGTTATCCAGCCGCATGCAGCAGAAATCATAAAATCCCTGTGCATCATATGTATCAAAACACGCCTGATTCAGCACATAAAAATTGCAGTCTGTTGCTGTGCAGGCCGGCAGCGGAAATTCATCCGATGCTGTATATATCTTCTCATATTCTTCCGGAAACGGACACAGATAATCATAAATGATCGTCTTGTGTTCCGCAAGCTGTACGGCATCTCCCTGCAAAAAACCCGGCTGATCACCATTTGTCGCATCCACATAATAATACTGTCCATCTATCTCTACAATGTCCCAGGCATGGCCTTCATCACTGTCTTTGCTGTCACCCTCCACGTAAATACAGGGGACATTCATCCGCTCCAGGAGATATTGTACAGCTCTCGCATAACCGGCACAAACGGCTCTTTTCTTCCAGAAAATTCCGGCGATATTCTGGTCATCATCTGATGATTCATATTCCGCAAGATCAATAAGATACGAATAGACTGTCTTTACTTTATCATATGTATCTGTTTCTTCCGTAATCTGTCCGTTCACCTCGGTAAATGCCTGTTCCATTGCCGCTGTAATTTCCGTAATTTCTGCTTCTGTATAAGTATATCCCGGTGAAAACCGACAGTATGCGTCCCCTTTATAACTTGTCGTATATACATTTTTACGGTTATGGACCCAGAACAATTCCGAATGATCTTTCAACACTGCATGATATGCCTTGCTGACCAGGTTTTCATCCGCAGTGGTAAGATAAATTTCCTCCTGTCGCTCCCGGATGCCGTCAAGCATCTCCCGATATATTTTCTGCTCTTCTTCATCCAGAAGATGAAAATAGTATTCCTGATGTCCTGCATCCGTCTGCACAGTTTCTTTCTGTCGGAGTGTTCTCACTTCTTCCGGCTCCAGGTCCAACAAACTCTTCGGATTGCCCAGACATAAGATGCCGGCAAATACCAGAACTGCAAAAACAAACAGAACTTTTCCTGTTTTTCGGTGCCTTTGCCGCTTTCTACTCATCTGGTGCTCCTTTGTCCTGTGTTCAAAAATATCAAAACACCCGTGACAGGCCACGAAAGACCTGCACGGGCTGAACTTTAATCTTCAAATACGATTTCTATATCGCTGTCATCTGCATCCGGTTTCTTAGGAAGGATTTCAAAATCACTGTCTGATGAATCAAATACATTCTGATCAAGGATTTCCTGAAGAACATCATTTACCGGAGATGTCGCTGTCGCGCTGCCGTCGGAAGTAAATGTCTCATCTTCGTCATCATCCACAATCGTGATTTCCATTTCATCACTACTGTCATCGACAGTCTCATCTGCCGCTCCTGTCTCAGATGTAAGTGTTTCATCCGGCGCTGCAGTCAGGTTTTTCTCTGTATCTGCTGTCTCTGTAGCACTGACTGCCTCTGCATTGCTTGCAGACGCTCCTTCGCTTTCCATCTGTGTAACTTCTTCCTGTGTCGGATAGAAAGATGGCTGTCTGATATAACGGAAACTTGCACCATATGCTTCACCTACAGTAACTCCGTTCTTACTGGAAGAACAGTGCACTGCAATCCAGTCACCGGCATCGGTTTTTCCACAGATAATACCGACATGATTGTCACTTCCTGCCTCCGGTCCTTTCTGAAAAACAAGATCGCCAGGCTGTGCATCCTGCTCGCTGACCACATTGGCCTTTTCCCACTGATCGGATGTACCGTCACCAACACTGTCCTGCATTCCCTGATTCAGATAACCATTGATCACAGACCAGGTAACAAATCCGCTGCAGTCAAGCCCGTACGCTCTGACTGTACCGGTGCTGGCACTGCCTGTGGCAGAAACCTTCTCAGCTGTTCCCCAGCTCGGGTCTTCACCGATTGTTGTAGATTTTCCACCCCAGAAATATCCGACTTCTCCCACCAGCGAATATGCAGCAGTGATAACATTTACTCGTTCTTCCGATACATCATCACCAACGCTCTGGCGTACAAACCCTTTTGCGTCAGTAACGATCGCACAGAGAAGCTTACAGTCGGTTTCTACATATTTTTTAAGAACACTTCTGTCGTTCTGAGAAATATTATTCTGCTTAATGTAGTTGTTGATGTGATAGTTTCCATAGGAAACATGTGTAATATTGTCTTTGTCTCTGACAATCGGATTCATCTGTGCAAAAATCTTCGCAAGTTCATCCTTACTGGATGCATCCAGTGTAAATTCCTTTACTCCATTCTGGCTCTGCTCATATACATATACAGCCAGAATATCCTGCCAGTTGCGTACAAGCAGGGAATCTGCAGAAGTAGTAAGTCCGTCTGATCTGTTGTCGCTCACGTCGGAAAGTTTATTTTTTTCTTTGTATTCTGCCTCGATTTCATTCATGACAGATGCAAAATCATCAGAAAATGTAAGCTGATAATTTCCTTTCAGGCTGTCCAGATAAAATTCCTTACCTGCATGGAGGTTAGAAACATAATAAACCGGTGTTCCGGTCTTTCCGGTCTCACTTGCCTTACTTCCATCTGTAAAGGCTGATGTATCTGCATTCTGCTTCTTCTGAAGCTCGGCAATCTTGCTCTCAAAACCGACCAGTAAATTATAATTTGTCACAAGTTTCTTCTGATCTGCTGAAATACTGTTATATATCGCACGAAGTTCCTGAACCTTCGCAGCATGATCCAGTGTCAGAGTCTGTCCTGCCAGAGCATTAATGCCGTCGATCAGTGTCTGTACAGCCGCCGATTTCGAGCCATCATCAAAAACCTGATCCGGTGTTGGTGTAACCGGATCCGGTGTCGGTGTATCTATTCCGGGATCCGGCGTCGGTGTATCCGGATTCGTCGGTGTCGGATCTATCGGATCCGGATCTGGTGTCGGTGTATCTGTTCCGGGATCCGGTGTCGGTGTATCTATTCCGGGATCCGGCGTCGGTGTGTCTGTTCCGGGATCCGGTGTCGGTGTATCTGTTCCGGGATCGGTAATCTCACTGCCATCCCCCAGATCGTCTCCCTCGCTGCTTACCGCAACATCTTCCTCCGCCGCCATGACGCTCAGCGGACTGGTCAGAACCATTGCAGATAATATAGTCATACATAAACATTTGGTCAGATATTTGTTCTTCATTCTGGTAAAAAATTGCTCCCTTCTGTCTAAGAACACATCTTCATTCCTGTAAAAATATGTTTCTTCATTCTAACTTACCCACACAATAACTGCCGTAATTTTATCATATTGATTCTCAAAAATCAACCGCCGGAGGATTCCTCCGGCGGTATTTCATACTTTTTTCATATTTTGCTCACATCACTGCAGTTGCATATTCTGCCATCGGATCTTTCATGCAAAGCTGAAAAAGCCCCTGAAATACCTGATAGCAGACACTGAGAATATAATGAATATCCTCCTCTACGCTGCGTTTGCAGTTCATATATCTGCGATGGTGAACTTTAATGTACTCGAGAAGCTGATTCAAGGTCTCAAAATGAATCACATGCTCCGCATAGGCTTCCGCCTTCCCCTCCTGAACAAATGCCTTCAATTCATTTTTCAGGTGTTTCTCATAGGAGTTGTGCTGACGAAACGTTCCGTCAAACGTCTTATTGTGCGGAAATGTAAAATAATCTGCAATATAATGCATAACCTCCCCCGCACGACGCCAGAACACACGGTCATTATAGTTTTCTCCCACCTGAACGAGACGTCGGATTTTCCCCTGCACTTCATCGAATGTGCCAAAATATTCATGCCTTTTGGTTATAAATGACGGCTGAATGTCCGGAAGGATATTGCCCAGGCAAAATGCTTTTCTATGTGACTGAAGGCTTTCATTGGCTGGCATCTGATCTGCCAGATATCTTGCCAGTAATATATGCGACTTTTTTCTCAAACTAAACACTTCTTTCTTTATTCAAAGCCAGTTTACCATAACCAACATATACTATAGCAGATTTGTAACTATTCTTCAAATAAAGTTTTTATAAAGTTTTCTTTTATATCCGTACTGTTCCGATTGCCATACTGTGCTGTGCAACATGCCTTTTTTCTACAAGTTCTCTTTCATATCCGATCACACCATTGTTATCATACGGATCATTGAAATAATATTTTTCCTCATCGTAGCCCACCAGCAACATACAATGCTCATTCGAAATCCAGCAAAAAGTTTCTCCCGAATCCAGGAGTTTCCATTCCGGTCCCGGGATTTCCCTTCGCATATTGATGCATGCCCAGAATACCACCGGCATCCCCTGATCAATATATTTTTCCAGAAGCTCCTGTATCGGTGTGCCGGACTCATCTGTAAATCGAAAGTCTTTTCCTGCCGCTTTTTCAAGTGCTTTCAAAAGTCCTTTTGCATAAATCCCGAAAGAATCCTCATCATAGGGACTTCCACAGAAATATTCATTCGGATCCGGTCCATAAAGCTCTCCGTCTCTCATTTCCATATTTCTGCAATCCAGACAGTTCTTTATAAATTCATCTGCCGTTATCTCATATCCCAGATATTTAAGAAGCATCACTGCCGACACACTTTCACAGCCGGTCGGATATTTCACACTCTGATCAATATATGGCACTTCAATTTTATGCACGTTTTTTCACACCGTCTTTCTCATCTGAAGTCACTGCTTTGATCACAAACAGCACCACAAGGAGCAGCACAGCGCTGATACCAAGAACCAGCCACCAGATATGTACAAAACCTGCGATCACATAACCGATTGCAGAAACAACAGCAACAACTACCGCATACTGCATCTGCGTGGTAACGTGGTTAATATGGTTGCTCTGTGCTCCTGCCGAAGACATAACCGTTGTATCCGAAATCGGTGATACATGGTCACCGCATACTGCACCAGAAAGCACAGATGCCACTGCAATGATCATCATCTGTATATTGTCCGCCCCCGGGAACATTGCGATTGCGATCGGTACAAGAATTGCAAATGTTCCCCAGCTTGTTCCTGTAGAAAAAGAAAGGAAAATTGCTACAAGGAACAGAATTGCCGGAAGCAGAACACTCGCAGAAGCATTGGATCCTACCAGATTCTCTACGAAAGAAGCAATTTCAAGTGCATCGCCCATTCCTTTCAGTGACCATGCAAAGATAAGGATTCCGATTGCCGGAATCATCATCTTGAAACCTTCCACAAAACTGTCCATAAATCCCTTAAATGTGATAACCTTACGTGGAAGATACAGCACCAGCATAAATATTACAGTGATCAGTGTTGCAAAAATAAGACTTGTTTCCGCATCACATCCGGCAAAAGCAGTTACCACATCCGTAGCACCGCCAAGAAATCCGGTATAGATCATTGCGCCGATTGCAGTTGCGATCAGAACCAGCACCGGAAGCACCAGATCAATTACTTTCCCGTTTGAAGAAATTTCTTCTTCTTTTACCTGATCAAATTCTTCACCACCTGAGGTAAACAGATCACCGGCCGCCGCATTTTTTTCATGTTTCTTCATAAGGCCGAAATCCATCCCTGTCAGAATGATCGTAAATACCATAAGCAGCGTCAGGATTGCGTACAGATTATATGGTATCGTCCGAAGAAACAGCTGGAATCCGCTGATTCCCGCATCTTCCGGAACATAAGAGTTTACAGCCGCAGCCCAGCTTGAGATCGGTGCGATAATGCAGACAGGTGCTGCTGTTGCATCAATAATGTATGCCAGTTTTGCGCGGGATACTTTGAAACGGTCTGTTACAGGACGCATAACAGAGCCAACTGTCAGGCAGTTAAAATAATCATCCACAAAAATCAGTACACCAAGTCCGGTGGTTGCCAGCATTGCGCTCTTTTTGCTTTTGATCTTGGTTCCGGCCCATTTACCATATGCAGCAGAGCCACCCGATTTCGACATCAGGACAATGATCATTCCCAGCAGCACATCAAATATCAGAATATTTAAGTTCATGCTGTTCTTCATGATATCAAAAAAAGCAACAAATGCATTCCACGGATGGAAACCTGTATAAAGCAGTGCTCCCATTGCAACACCGATAAAAAGCGAACTGTACACTTCTTTAGTTACTAATGCCAGCACGATTGCCAGCAACGGTGGCACCAGTGACCACCATGTTCCGATAAACATTGATCCATCCATTTGAGTTCCCCCTCATATTTTATAGTTTTTGTTATCCCGAAAATCCAAAAAATCCACCCTACTCCATATCTGCTGCAATGCTTGCAAAATCAGGTGTTCCGTACAGGTCGAACGGCGTACTCTGGTATACGTAATAATTCAGCCAGTTCGTATACAGATTATTTGCATGTGCGCGCCACAGAAGCAGCGGTTTACTTTCCGGATTGTCGTCTTTGTAATAATTTTTCGGAAGATCGATAGGCAGTCCCTTTCCCATATCACGCTTATACTCTCCATCCAGTGTGATGCGGTCATATTCCGGATGTCCCATCACAAAGATCCGGCGTCCGCCCTGTGCCATCGCAAGGAAAAGACCTGCTTCTTCGGATTCTGCAAGAATGGTGATTTCTTTGCATGCACGGATATCTTCGATCGGCACTTCGGTATGTCTGGAATGTGGTGCCAGAAAAGCATCGTCAAATCCTCTTACAAGCGGAATCTTACGGTTGAGGACTTTGTGCCAGAAAAGACCGAACATCTTATGATCAAGCTGTCGTTTCTGAAGTCCGTAAAAATGGTAAAGACTCGCCTGCGCTGCCCAGCACAAAAAGATCGTTGAAGTTACATGGCTTTCTGTCCAGTCCATGATTTCTTCCAGCTCTTTCCAGTAGTCCACTTCCTCGAATTCCATCTGCTCTACCGGTGCTCCTGTTACGATCATTCCGTCAAACTTCTGATCTTTCAGATCAGGAAATGTCTGATAAAATTTGTTCAGGTGGCTGACAGAAGTGTTTTTGGCCTGATGGCTTTCAACCGCCATAAATGTCACATCCACCTGCAGTGGTGTATTTGACAGAGAACGCAGAAGCTGAAGTTCCGTCTCTTCTTTCAGTGGCATCAGATTCAGAATCAGGATCTGAATCGGACGGATATCCTGATGAATTGCTCTTCCCTCATCCATCACGAATATATTTTCTCTTTCCAGAATTTCTTTTACAGGCAGATCGCCCTGTATCTTAATCGGCATTTCCCGTTCCTCCTTTAGTTCATACTTCTATATTATTTCATTCTATTTTGATTCTTCCGTCAACTTCAGGAAATCTTCTTCGGAAAGAATCGGAATTCCAAGTTCTCTTGCTTTTTTATTTTTTGAAGAATTTGAGGTGACGTCATTGTTGATCAGGTAATTTGTCTTACCGGTCACGGAGCCGGTCACCTTACCACCCAGAGATTCAATCAGTTTTTTTGCTTCGCCACGGTTGCTGAAATGTTCCAGACTTCCCGTAATCACGAAATTCATCCCTGCAAAAATCTGGTTGTCAGATTTTTCTTCTTTTACAATGTGAAGATATCCAAGCAGATGGTCAACCTTCTGATTATTTTCCGGCTTCGCAAAATATTTTGTCAGACTTCCGGCAATAACCGGTCCGATACCGTCGATTGCACTGATTTCTTCCTCTTTTGCAAAGCGGATCTTATCCAGGTCATCATCAAAATAGCGGCAGATCACTTTTGCATTGGACAGTCCGATGTTGCTGATTCCAAGACTGTAAATTATTTTTGCAAGTGTCGTTTCTTTTGCTTTCTCGATGCTGGATATGAGATTGTCAAAAGATTTCTCTCCGAAACCGTCCATCGTGACAATCTCATCTCTGTATTTCTCGATTTCAAAAATATCTCCGAAATTATGAATAAAACCTTTTGCAATAAATTTCTCCAGAGTAGCTTCTGAAAGTCCGTCAATATTCATGGCATCTCTGCTGACAAACAGCGTAAATGCCTTAATCTTCTTTGCTACACAGTCCGGATTCATGCAGTACAATGCTTCTACATCATTTTCACAGATCACCTTTGCTTCCTGACCACACACCGGACAGGTATCCGGAATTTCCAGATTTCCACTCTGTGTAAGGTTTTCCGCAATCTGTGGAATGATCATATTTGCTTTATAAACCTGAATCGTATCACCAATTCCGAGCTTCAGATCTTTTACAATGCTGACATTGTGAACGCTGGCCCTGCTGACCGTCGTTCCTTCCAGTTCCACCGGATCAAAGACTGCGATCGGATTGATCAGTCCTGTCCTCGACGGGCTCCATTCAATCTCCCGAAGTATCGTTTCCCGCACTTCATCCGCCCATTTAAAAGCAAATGCATTTCGCGGAAACTTCGCTGTGCTTCCAAGAGACTCTCCGTACGCAATATCATCATATAATGCCACAAGCCCATCCGATGGGAAATCATTGGTTATGATCTTTTCAGCAAAATAATCCATCGCCTCATCCAGATTCCCGGATGTCACCACACGGTACTCCACCACTTCAAATCCCTGTGTCCGCAGCCATTCCATCTGGAACTCTCTGGAATTATGCATGTCCACATCCTGCGCAGATACAAGCGCAAATGCAAAAAAGCGTACATTTCTTTCTGCCGTAATCTGATTATTAAGCTGACGGACCGATCCACTGCAGAGGTTTCGCGGATTCTTGTATTTCGCATCTACATCCTCGATAGAATTGTTGATCCGTTCAAAATCAGAGTAAGTAATGATTGCCTCTCCACGAAGCACCAGTCTTCCCTGATATGCAATCTTCAGCGGAATGTTTCGAAAAACACGTGCATTGTTGGTAATAACTTCTCCGACGATCCCGTTTCCCCTGGTGACCGCCTTCTGTAATTCTCCGTTCTCATAGGTTAGAACGATCGTCAGACCATCCATCTTCCATGACAGAAGCGTCTTATGATTTCCTATAAACCCCCTTAAAACTTCCCGTTCTTTCGTCTTGTCCAGAGAAAGCATCGGAGATTCATGTGTTTCCTTCGGAAGCGCATCCACTGCCTCATATCCGACACGAACGGTCGGACTGTCAGCGAGAACGATTCCGGTTCTTTTTTCTGTCTGCTCCAGTTCGTCGTACAGCGCGTCGTACTCCCTGTTGCTCATGATTTCTCTGTCTTCCTGATAATATGCCTTTGCCGCCTCGTTCAGCTTCTGAACCAGTTCTTTCATTCGGGTTACTTCTGCTGTTTCCATGATGGCCTCCTGTTTCTGTTATTGTTTCACTTGAGGAATTACGAATCAGCTCTTTAAGCTCACTCCACTCATCTCTCCTTATTTCACGATATGCCCCACATTTCAGTCCGTCCAGTGTAAGATTCATGATCCGTACACGTTTCAGCGTACATACATGATAGCCAAGACACTCACACATCCTGCGGATCTGACGGTTCAATCCCTGGGTCAGAATGATCGTAAAACTGTTTTTACCTGTCTTCCGCACAGTACAGGGACGTGTAACCGTTCCCAGTATCGGTACTCCTTTCTGCATGCGTCGTACAAATTCATCTGTAATTTCATGGTCTACCGTCACCTGATATTCCTTTTCGTGGTAGTTGCCTGCCCTCATGATACGATTAACAAGATCTCCCTGATTAGTCATAAGGAGAAGTCCCTCGGAATCTTTATCCAGCCTTCCCACCGGATAGATCCGTGTCGGATAATCGATGTATTCGGTTACTGTTGTCTCCTGCCGCTGTTTCTTCGTGCTGCAGACGATTCCCCGTGGTTTATAAAAAAGAAGCAGTACCTCCCGTTTTTCCTTTTCCACAGGTTTGCCGTCCAGACAGATCACCGCATCAACAGGGATTCTCTCCCCTGTGCTTATCTTTTTCCCGTTCACAGTAACTCTTCCGGTTTCTGTCAGACGATCCGCATCCCTTCTGGAACACACTCCGGCACTGCTCAGATATTTATTTATCCTTATTGTATTCTGATCTTCTGATTTCATTTTTTTGTCCATTGTTTTATTATATAGTGTTTTCAATTCGTCCGCAACCGGCAGTTTTATATTTTATACTCCTCTTGTATTTTTTTGTCACATCATGTATGATGAAGAAAATATGTAATTGTGCGATTGCACAAAGGAGGGAAATTTATGTCAGATCCTACCCGACAGACAAATCCCCTGCTGCTTATCATCGTCATTTTGCTTTGTCTTTCTTCTGGACTTTTCCTGCGCCAGTCATCGTATGATCCGGATTATTCTATAAAAAAATCCGTGACCTCCAGAGAAACAGACAAAGCTTCATCAGCAAAGGATTCAAAAGAAAAGATCAACGCTCAAAATTCAGATAAAAAGAAAACTTCAAAGGTAACACCATCCATAACTCCAAAAGCGACTCAAAAACCGACCGAAACACCGGCTGTTTCTGACGACAGTGACATTTCCCCGGAATCATCCAAAGGTACTTGGACCGCAAGTGGAAGCAACTGGCTGTTTCTGGTTGACGGACAGCCTTACACCGGATGGCTTACCGACACAGATCATAAGAAATATTATTTCAACAAAGACGGAATCATGCAGACCGGCTGGATCGATGTAGACAAAAAACGTTACTACATGGATCAGGATGGAATCATGCAGACCGGTACGATCACTGTAAACGATGAAACATACGAACTTCAGACAGATGGTTCTCTTAAGAAGTAGAAAAGACACAGGAAAATCTCCTGTGTCTTTTGTCTGTTCTTATTTACTGAAGCAATCCACTATAGACATATCCTGTCTCGCCATCGTAATCAATCTGAATCCAGTCACCCTCCTGACCGACCTTCACAACCTGATCACCGGCGTCAAGACCACCTATAATATCACTGTCGCTGCTTGCTTCTGCCCTGACATTACATCCTTCTGTAACAGTCAGAGTCGTGCCGTCTGCACTCGTGCCGGAAGAAGTATCCACTTCTTCACCTAGTCCATTCAAAAACTGTGCCAGAGCCGGATCATCCTTCTGTGCCTGCTCATATGCTGCCTGCACTTCTGCTGTCAGCTTCTGCACATCTTCGTCTGACTTCAGTGAATCCATATACTCAGAAACCTGTGTATTCTGCTCGAGATCACCAAGTATCTTGTAATTATTATCACTGTCTTTTACTACATAAGAACTCCACAAAGACGGTGCCTGTGTATCGATTCCTTTGCATACAAAACTTCCCCGTGTATACACTACAAAGGAATTATCATCCAGGCCTTTCTTTGTATAAACATTGCTGACCTGATATCCTTCGATGTAATCTTTGGCATTTGTGATCTTTGATTCATCTGAAGGTGTCAGATTATTGACAACAGTTCTCAATGCGGTAATGTCTTTGTCCCCTAAAGCTTTGTAGTAACTGTTCATAAGCGCAGTGATTTCTTCACTGCCATCCTCCAAGGGATTCGTGTCTTCTTCTTTCTTCCCGTCGTTTGTCTCCCCATCATCTTCCGGAGAAGAAGGATCAGTTCCCTGGTCGTTGTCCTGAGCTGTTGTTTGTTCTCCGTCTGAAGTTCCCTTCCCACTTCCGACACAGGCGCGAACACCAACGAACAACACAGCTACGATTACCAGAATTGCTCCGCCAAGCATAAAATAGCGAAGGTTATCTGACAACCATTCCCTGAAATTATCCAAGTTCTTGTCCTCCTTAACTTACAACGCACCGAGGCAGACCCGTACCTCGTGCAACACACCTGAAGGGAATCGAACCCCCGCACATGGTACCGGAAACCACTGCTCTATCCACTGAGCTACAGGTGCAGGCTATTAAAGCTTTCTATAATATAGCACATATTTTACTATTTGTAAAGTTTTTGAATTATTTCCGCTTTTTTAGCCAATTATTCGAGTTTTATAAAACTTTCCAGACACTGTAAATTCCCGTCTGTCCAATCACTGTCATAGATGTATTATTTAAGTAATTATTAAGGTCTTCTGTAGATGAAATGATATAATCCACATCAGCGTCTTTTACCAGTTTCTGAAATTCTGAAGAATCCAGCTCATAATCGTGATAAAAATATACAGCTACGATTTTTTTCAGTTGAGCATCGAACTTTTTGCTTCTCATAAATCTTTTTTTCGGTGACAGGTCTGTCCTTCTCATCACTCCACGCTCCAGATATGATGTCACAGACGGATCATACTGCCTGTAAGCAAGCAAAACTCCATCCCCCAGGATTTTCGGCTGTTCTATCCCTTCACTGTGGATGATTGCAGATAAATTCAAGATATCATTGCCTATAAACCAGGAATTCTCTGCCATCGTATACGGCGAAGCATCTTTTCCTGTAAATACAGGATTACCAAAAACGACAACCAACGCAACGGCCAGTATCAATGCAACCATACGCATCCATATTTTTTTGAAACAAAAAATCAACAGCGTCAGCGCATAACCAATTGTCACAAAGAAAACCAACAGCCACATCAGACGGCAGTAACGGTTTCCAAATCCTATTTTTTCTACCAGAATTTTTACCAGCAATGGATTAAATATGGTCAGACATTCTACCACAAATGCTCCGACAAAAAGCCTACGGTTTTCTTTTTTTCCGAGGATCCAGATCAGCACCAACGCAACCGGATACAGCAGCCAGATCCGGTTGCCGCCTGTATACGTCTCTACAGACTGTTTTAAAAAGCTCATTACTTCATTTATACTTTCCACGAACTTTCCTCCCTATATGAGATAACTGATCACCATCCAGAATGCAGACGGAAGAAGAACAATCATGTACCGTCCCACGATTTTCCATTGTTTCT
>CAKROE010000050.1 GCA_934371915.1 uncultured Blautia sp.
ATAAATTTGTCAAAAGTATCTTCTGTAAAATCTGTAAAATAACGACCATTGCGTTCTCCTTCAAAATCACCGTATTTGAAAGATGTATAAATCACACCGTTATCTTCCAGCGCATCACACATTTTTCGGATCACAGGAAGAAGTTCCTGCTTGGGCAAATGCAAAATAGAGGAACATGCCCAGATGCCATCATACACCCCAATTTCATCCAATTCCTGAAATAGCATTTCCTTTACTTTAATTCCTGTAAAGTTGCCTGCCAATCGACAGAGTTCTGCAGATCCGTCGGTTGCCGCCACCTGGTATCCCTTCTCAAGGAAATATTTTGTATCACGACCGGAACCACAACCAAAATCAAGAATTGACGCACTCCCAGGCAATAATTGGAGAAACTTCTCTTGTGCCAGATGCATATCTGCATTCTGAGTGTTTTCTATGAAATTTTTTGCATTTAGGTTGTAATAATTAATTGTAGTGTTCATAATTTCCTTTCTCATTTAAGACAACTTTCTAATCCTTTGTGGCATCAAGTAAACCAATATAAGTAAGTATCATCCAATCTATAAAATCACTTTTCTTGTTAAATAATCTTTCCAGACAAATGATCAATTTCATGCTGGCAAATCTGTGCTGTCCATCCTGACAATTTCTGGTGCTGTTTTTTCCAGTTGAAGTCATAATATTCTACTTCAATTTCCTGGTATCTGGTTGTCTTACGAACACCATCCAGGGACAGACAGCCTTCTTCTGTCTCATACATATCATGCTTCGAAACAATCACCGGATTGAACATCACTACATCTATGAATCCCATATTCACAATGATGATATTCTTCTTTACACCAATCATGTTCGCCGCCATACCAACACAACGTTCTCTGTTCGCCTGCAGCGTATCCTGCAGATCCTTTCCAACCTGGATATCCGCTTTCGTGGCTGATTCAGATGGCTGACCTAAAAAGAAAACATCTCTTACTATTTGTTTTACCATTTACTTTCTCCTGTACTTCATTTTTTATTTATCTTAATTGGAAAACTTTCTCATCACAACAATCCGTTCAAGGATTTCCTGCCTAAATTTTTCTACATCATTCGTCCGCTTACACACACCTGCTGCAGCATGTCCACCTTCGCCAAATGCCTGCAGAAGTTCCTTTACATTGATTCATTTTCCATCAGACCGAAAGGAACAACGCCAGCGATTTTTTTCTTCCTCATACATGGTAAAACCAAGCTGAATGTCTTCGCAGTCTCTTAGGAATCTACTGATTGGATGGATATCCTCATAGCTGATTCCTTTTACCTCGCTCTCTGCACGATTGATGCATACACAAGCAACATTTCCATCCAACAGACGTTCTGCTCGTTTTAACAGCTCTGGTCTCTTCTGCAGACTTCCCAGCGTATCATTATGCATAGTCTGCATTACATAACTATAATCTACTCCCATCTTAAGCAATTCAGTCACGGCCTGCATTCAGTTCAGTAAGTGTATGTTTGTTATCCATGGCTCCGCTCCTTTTCAATGCCTTTATTATAACAGAAGCCGCGGAAAATGGCCAGTTTCCAGGAACGGTGTGATTGATTATTTCGGCTCTCCGGTCCACCCAGGTCGCATTTCAGCGCAGTTAGACCGCACGTCAGTCCAATTGATATAATCCGCGTTTCGGTACATGCTGACCAAAGTTCATCTCATCTGTTAAGAAACCTGAAAGAAAAGGTCTATTTAGGAAGTATGCCAGAAGAATCAAAAAACATACGATAATAAAAGACCGGCAGCCACGAACTGTCGGTCTCATTCATATTTTTGCTTTGATACAACCTTGCAAATAGTGGGGTAAGTTATTGTTTTCCACTCCCAAGTTTGCCTCTGTCCTACCTTTCTTCCCATTAGATACAACAAGATCAAAAACAAACATATTGGGATAATGATGTACTCAGTTACTAAGACTTTAGTCCACCAAACTAAGCGGTCTAATATGAATATTAATTTTCTTTGAATTCAATTCTTCATCAGGTGGAATAATAATTCCATTTTTAAAGATCATCAGTTCGTTTGCCTTACGTTTAGTTGAAACGCTGTAGTTTAAATCATAAAGGCGAAGATTATAATTGTGATAGATTTCTTCAATTTGCGGTTCATAGTCATAAGTGATTATCCAATCACAGTTTACATGTTCGCGGATTTCTTGTTCAATACGAACATGATCCTTATAATTAAAGAAATTCATATATAATTGCTGTCCTTTTCTAAAATATGGAGGATCGAAATAAATTAGTGCATTCTCTTCATACAGAGGAACATAATTTTTGATAAAACTATTTACGTCCTTATTGTACAATTTGATATCTTTTTTCCGAACAGCAATTCTCTGTATACGTGTTACCAGTTCTTCTCGCTTGAAACGTACGTCCATTTTCCAATCTTTTGCCTGTTCCTGTCCCCCAATAACTCCACCCTTAATTATGCCAGAACGATTGGTGCGGTTCAGATAAAAAGCAGCAAATCCTAATTCAAAGCTATATTTATCGTTTTTGGTAACAAGAATTTCGTGCTGTTTCTGCCATTCATCCACAGTAAGAGGAATCGTTCTGATTTCTTCAACAAAACGATCTGTCTCTGTGAGAATGGCTTTCCAGAAAGACCATACCGCTTTGTCATAATCGTTTATCACAATTCGACTTATAACATTTCTTAAAAGCAATTCCATTGCAATTCCGGCTCCGCCGGCAAATGGTTCAATATATGTGCCGCCTCGATGCCCAAGCTGATCAATCATATACTCCATAAAAGAAGCTAATTTTCCTTTCCCTCCTGGATACCTTAATGGCGAATAATACATATACATCACCTCCTTTGCTTTTGTGTATGTCTCTATTCATTAACCTTGCCATTATACTCCAAAAATGCATTATAAATCCAATCTGAAAGGTTATATGGGTTCAAATACAGCGTTCTTTTTTCATCTCGGATTCTTTTTCTTAATGATGGAATCACTTCAAATTCTATCATATCTTCAGGGGTTTCCCCTTTTGATTCTTTGATCAATTTTTTTAGAGGAACCAGCAATTCTTTCTGTTCTTCTTCAGAATAATCTTCCGGATATTTTCCTTCCAACGCATAATCAAACAGTTGAAGAGCAAGTGTCCTGTCAAATAAATCATGATTTCGCTGATTATAAAAGTTATCAAGGCAATTTTTGCAAGACCTTGAACATGTACATTCTGAAAGGATCTCTCTTGTCCGGATCATTACATCATCAAGAACTCCTTCTTCACCCATCAGAGAAGAATAACCGGCACCGCTGGTAAGGTTGTCGTAAAAGAACATTTCAATATGAGCTTCTCCGTTATCTTCATATCTTGTTCTCCATCCGCCGTTGATTTCATTATAGTCAATATCTAAGGAAAGAGAAACCGCTTTTTTCATTGCTTCATGAAGCGTCGTAGCAGCAGCTCTTAAAATACTCCTTTCTTCATTGTCATATCTTGACACTAATTTTTCAGAATCATACTTGATATCAAGCATAAACATGTCTGTAAGAAATTCGTATCCCAAATAAATATTGGTAGCCACCGTTCCTTCATGCTTGCAGATATAACGGTCGTGATAAGGTTGAGAAAAATGGTATTCCACCGTTGAAATTGGTGATGCAACTTCTGCACCACCACATTTTTTACAAATGTTGAAACCATTTTTCTTCTTACCCATATTTACAGTAAGAACATGATGATCCTCCAACTTTGCGAAACGAATACGACTCTTTTTATACGTCTTCATTTCAGTTTCTTTTGGTACATAAGAATAATACGGTGCTTCAGCGTATGTTTTTTCTTCTTCTTCATCTTCATACTTTACAGGATCGCCCTTTACAGGAGCAAAGCCCCATGGTTTGATCATCGTGCGATGTTCGACACGTGCATGACAGTATGGACATTCTGTATATGTTTCCTGTGCCCCTCCAAACCAATTGCATTCCGAACAAACAATAATGTCTTTTTTATAATCCTTGCTGTTAAAATAGTATTCAGCCTGATTCTGTTCGTAATCTCTCGGTCTTGGATTAGAATACAAACCTCCACTTTTATATATTTTTTTATCAATCGTGATAAAACGACCCGGAGCATATTCGCTTATTGCAACAGCAATATCTCTTTCTGGTGCATATTTGATATCCTTAGGAGCTCTTCTTCCGCGTTCTGAATCCGTTTCCACACAGAATCTTACCACATTCTTAGGGAACGAATATGACGGGATAAATCCTTCTGAATAAAAAACATCAAATGCTGATGTTTCTTTGTCGCCATTAAAATATTCATTTCTTTTTCCTTCTGCGAGCACCATGTCACGGATTTTGCAGATTTTTTCGATCGTTCCATCCACTGGGAAATCAAGGGTTTCGCAGTGCTCAATAAATAAGTCGACATAGTTTTCACAGAAAGAAACAATCCCTACTTCTTCAATGCTGTCATAAAGGCTCTTCATCTTCTTCGTTGACATAAAACTATTCAACGCTTTCATATTAAAATGACGCTGCTCAATTTTCGGATTTGATCTGTCAATCCATGGTTTTCTTGGCGCACCAGAGATCATCTCGTCAGGATGCCTGAAATAGTGACTGTCATGAACGCCGCCAAAAGCATATGTTACGATAGTGGAAATGCCAGAATTCTTTCGACCGGCACGACCTGCTCTCTGCTGATAATTCTCTCTCATCGGAGGAATATTTCTTAATCCTACAGCAGTCAGCGAACCAATATCAATACCAACTTCCATTGTTGTAGTACAACTTAAAACATCTATAGAATTTTCACCCGATTCTCCAGCATCAATGTCCTGAAAACGAATCTCATAATCTTCTGTTCTACTCAATATATCACTGGTTGTTTCCTTATGTGACAACTGTGCTGTATGCTCTTCAGTATCAATTGTGTGAATCCGCTCCGCTCCTTCGATTGCATCAATAACAGGCTTTCTCCAGAAATCAAATCTTGAAAGATCATCATTTGTGATCGTATGAAGATTTTTAGATTTAAAACAGGAACCACAGATATCACCAATCTTATATGGAGAGATCTTACCACATCTTTCGCATCTGTACCAATTGAATTCTTTGTCAGTAATGACGATCTTAACTGCGTCGAGTTTTAGATAATAGCGCTGATTAGTTCCCGGCCCAAAAAAGCTACTTTTGATACATTTCAAAAGGTCTTCCATTTTTTTATCACTGAAACCTGTCGTATTTTTGACTATGTTGATAAACTCTTTATCAATCGATGTCATAAAATCGGCTCCAAGCCCAAATTTAAGTATCTTGCTACGACCAGGGAGATTTTTTCTAATTTCATCATCAATAACATTTCCTAAAGCAGCATTATCATCCATAACATCCCAAAAAAGAAGAACCAAAATAGAGTGTAAAAGTTCTTTGTCAATTTCAATATCATAATCTTCTTCGAGTTCATAGATGCATTCTTCAAGCACACCATCCATAGGGCCAAGGAAACCGAGGCCGATATCCTTGAAGGAGCGAGGACTTTCCGTAAAGAACGTCAAAAGCTGTTCATAATAATCGTATGGCAGCGGTTCAAAATTCTCCCTCGTTATGTCTCTTCCTTTTCTTAGTCGCTTTTCTATTTTCTCGCGATGAACGAGGAAAATCCCAGCGCTTTCACTAGTAAAAAAGTCCAATTTCTGTTCAACACATACAGCTAAGAATGTATTGTAAAGTTCTTTTAGGGAATGCTCTTTTCCATCTGTTGCCAGTTTTTTAGATGCAAGCATGATTGCCTGACGGAAACCATCTGCATCAGACGATTTTGACAGATCAAGGGCAAGTTTAGCTGCATTCTGTCGCGAATCAGAAAATAGAAGTACTTTTTTACCTTCATTTATCAGTTGCTCATCTCTTGCTGGTTGGAGTTCAAACTGTGCTTTTGTAAGGTTGTAAAATGGAATATTCCCCTTTGTTGCCAAATCTGTTGGCTTCTTTAACGGCATGTTTTTTTTACATTTTGGACACTTTCCAAACATAAAGCGGTCATTTTTTTCATCATAATCCGGATACAAAACCTTTAACAGAGAATCATCCCCATTATAATTAAGGTATAGTTTACCCGTAATCGGATCAAGATATGCCGGTTTGTCTTTCCCCTCAAGTTCATAGTCATCCGGACAAATATACAAAAGCATCTCTGTCAACTCATTTGCCCCTCCATGAAGGCCTTTATTCGGAAACACATACCAGTATCCAGTACCCTCAAGCTTTTGCACGTACACCTTAAAATACAGAGCACCGCACTTTACATGGTTTACCAATTCATACATTCTTCCTCCACATTTACATTTATATCGAGGAACAGAAACAACCTTGCCGAGAGGAAGTTTTTCTTGTTCAGAATACTTTTTCCCATCACAGCTACAATGTGGATTAGAACAAGCATATAGTCCTTGAATTCCACGAACAAACATATGAAGTCTTACAGGAAAAAGAATTTCATCATCCTTTTTTGCAAGAGAAACTATCACAAGCAAAGCATCAAATGCATCTGCGCCTTTTTCGTCATTGCCAAATACTTCTTCTTTTAATACAGAATACGATTTTGCTCCTTCTCTGCAAAGTTCATGCAGCCGTACAAAAGCTTGATAATCAGGAAGATTATCATAAAGCCATGCTTGGGCTTCTTCCATAGAAATATCACTGGAAAGATCCACATGAAAAACGCTATGAGCAAAAGCTCTTACTCGATCGCTGATCTCTGTTTCAGTCACCTGACTTGTTCCGATTGCCGCAAGCGATGCAGCATCAGTCATAACTTTATACTCTGTACGTATAGCTTCACGCTTACCAAATAACTTCACACATTCAGAATACTTTTTCCCAGTAAGTCCGTTAAAGAAGGCAGAAATCGCCTCTTCATCCCCTTCAGGCATACTCGCAGTGGTAAGAATAAACTGAACTTTATCAAGAGAGAGTCCAAGACGTGAGAACAGTCGGTCTAATAATAGCGCAATTTCCCCACCTGAAGACCCTCTGTACATATGTGCTTCATCAAGCACGATAAGAAGTCTGTTTTCTTCTGATTTTTCGAGCCACTCTTTTGTATCATCCCAGATACCAGACTCCATCTGGCGCATCAGCATATATTCGAGCATGGAATAGTTTGTAATCAGAATATCAGGGGTATTCCCCTGCATTTCAAATCTTGTGATATATTCAGCATCAAAAGGCCCTGGCTGATGAATACCGTTTTCAAGATTTTCAATAAATTTTCTAAGTCCTTCTTCACCACCATTTCTGGCAGGATATTTATTGATGCTCTTGTAACCATTAATTCTTCTAATCTGCTTTTTCTGATCTTCTTCTGATGCTGATTCATCAATAAGATAGTGCTCACGGTACTTTTCTGCAAGTTCTATATTCTTTTTATTCTTTGGTTCTCCTGAATATGGAGTTCTACCGGTGTACATTCCAAAATGGGGAATGCGTTCTGCATTTGAAGAAGATGTAAAAATCTCTTTAAAAATGTTAGAACCCATAATTTTTCTGAATCTTGCCAATTGGTCAGATACAAGTGCATTCATCGGGTAAATAATGAGTGTTCTGACTGCTGGAAGCTTGAAATCATCTGGCCTGTTTAATGATTCTTCTATAGCCCGAGAAATGATCGGCCACAAAAAACATTCTGTTTTACCAGAACCAGTACCTGTAGATACAAACAAGTCTCTTCCGTTCATTGCCTCTTCAAGAGCTTTAACCTGATGCTCAAAAGGTGTGGAGTAAATACCAAGTTTCGCTTTAACAAGTTTAAGCAGAACCTCTTTCACATTGTCCGGTATTTCTGCATCCCTGATTCCATCGTTTACTTTTCGATAAGAAGAAGATGTTTCGATATAAGGTTCTTTTGCAATATTAATTTCTTCAGGGCACATTTCTCCTAAGATATCATTTGCATACAAAAGAAGCGTCTCACTGTTTGCCAGATAATCAGATTTAATATAATTTGCTAATCGATCTCTGATTGTTTGATAGTACTGTTGTACAGCATTTGTGTTTCTATCCATAAAATTCACCATTTCTTGCAGTAAATCCAATTGCGCCAAGGACTTTTGCAACCTGTTCCGTTAATTTGTTACGAATAATAAAATTATTCCGATCTGTAAATTTGTTTTTTGGCCATGCATTCATGAGAAGATAATAATATTCTCTATTGGGGAGCTGACCAAGAACGCGTATATACGAGTATTCCTCATCAATCGGACATATAAGGAGCTGCATTGGATTGTCGTAATGCTTTTTTAATGCTATATATTTTCTGCGAAATTCTGCGCCTGTAAGTGCATCAAGATCATCCGTATTCTTATCATCTGCAAAGAGATAAGTTCCGTCCTCTTTTCTTATAACTCTGTAATATAGTCCTAAAGCAATATTTCGTGCCATCGTAATATCTGACTTCATTCGTCTGTGCCAGGAACTGGATACATTGCCATAGTAATATGGGTTAAAGAATTCAAGATCATCTAAATTGATGTCTTTGGTATCAAAATCGCACTCATCAAAAACAACGTTCAAATATTCATCAGGAGTAAGGCTGTCGCGAACAAGAAATTCATTAAGCGATATTTCCAAAATGCTTCTGTCTATATGGATCCCGAGACCATTAATTGTATAACTTTCCTCTGGAACCCCTAGATATAGATATAACTTATCGGAAAACCGAACTGTCTCTTTGCTGTTGTTTAAAATATTTCTGTTATTTTCCTTGGTAAGCAAATATCCGGTCTGTTCATAAAGATTGCGAATGAAGACAGCAATATCTATATATTTAGAAACAAACATGTACGGTCTTGCTTCCGGACAAAGGGCTACGTATTTATCTAATAGATTATGTAGCAATATACTTTGGGCACTTTTGCTGATTCCCTTCTCATGCTCTTTTTCGGTTAGTGCTGATTTTAGGCACCATTGACCTAAGGCAGAATAGATAACCCTGAATTCGAAGGACGCATCCTCTTCATTCATATATGGTCGGATGCCCATATCGGATGCCATAATTTCAATCAATCTGTTCATTATCCAAACCACCTCATTATTATATCTTTCTTTAAGCAGCGTCCAGTTTCTCCTGCGTATCTCTGAAGGCGTTTAGAACAGTTGTATGGATTCTTTCCGATAACCTTTGCTACATACGGAAGAAGTGTAAACATCAACATCTCGTTCAAGTGATTCTCATTCTCAATCATGCTTGCCATCACTACAGCTGCTGATTCTTCTACTCCACACTCACAAGCAATATCCCTGAATATCTTCTGCAGACGAAAATCTGGATTGACAATGCCTTTGTACGCAAATGGCTTTTCCTTTATTTCTGAAGGATTTTCCGTAATATCTTTGATTTTTAATAAAGAACTAAATTCATCTGCGTTGATAAAATGAACATATGATAGTATCTCATTTGGTACAAAAGTCAGCGTTCTGTCAAACATATATGTAAGTATGATGATTTTGTTCCGGTGCTGCTCAAGTACCGGAATGAGTTCCATTACATTACAGTTTCCTACAAAGCCATCCAAACACACAACTCTGTCTGGTGTTTTAGTTAGAAACTCATCAATGATTTGTATATTAGCACCTTCTGAACAAAGTAAACGTGCCGCAATTGGTACGCCATAAAGCGTATTTGAAAGAGAATTAGCAAGATTTATTCCGGGACCTCTTTTAATCAGTACAGGAACGCCCTGAAAAAATACTTTTTCAAGATAACAAAGGAAGTCTACTGAACCATCTTCGTTTTGATCAAATCCAATATTTTCAAGGTTATAGCAGATATATTCGTCAAAATCATCCATGTTTTCAGGACACATTGGCATATATCGTTCACTATCATGATATCTCTTTGAGATAGTTTTTACAGCAATGTTGATATCTTCCTGATCATCGGTTGTTTTCATAATCTCAGCCTCCGTGGCTTGAGCTTTCATTTCAGTACGAACAGACGCTAACTGCTCTTTGTATTGTTTTTCTTTTATTAACTCCTGCTCAAGAGCTTCTTTAAGAGCCTTAATCTGCTTTTTGTCAGCATCTTTCTCTATTAATAACGTAGCTCTTTCTGCTTTGAAAGTAAAAATCTGCTTCTCACGATTTCGTACTTGATTTTTCCAAGTCTGAATATCTTCTTCGGCAGAAGCAAGTTTAGATTTCAGTTCTGAAAGATTCGCTAAATACTCTTCCATTAGAACAGATTGTTCGTCAATTCTTTTAGTCAAGGCTTCGATTTTCTGCTGCATCTCTGATGTTTTCCAGATTTCGTCTTCTTTTATCTTTTTTAGTTCAGCTTCATATTTTTCAGCTCTTTCTCTTGCTTTTTTGTACTTTTCCTGTTTTTCTTCCAGTAAACAAGAACTTTGTTCCAGTTTTTCTTTCAGTTCTTTTTTGCATCTATTAAATTCTTCCGCTTTTTTCTGTTCGTCAACGACCTGCTGTTCAAGCTCTTTTTTATTTTCAGAAAGTACTTTTAATTGATTCTTTATTGAATGCAATTCTTCCTTTTCTTTATTTCTGTAGCCTGCTTCAAAAGATACTGCAGCACTTAATACTTTAAGATAATCTTCTGATTTTTCTTCTTCCTTTATTTTAAAGAAAAGAGCCACATTCTCGGAAAAATACGAATGTGACAGAACGTTTATGTAAGCAGCATCCTGGGTAAGGCCTTCTTCTTTGGCTTTTGCTAATTCTTCATCAATTTCTTTAATCCATCTGTCAATATGTTTGATCAAATAAGTTGAAACAAAATCCCTTGTCCGAAATTCATAAAGTGTACGAGACATCATTTCTTTGGTAAGAGATTTCACACGAAAACCCGGTCTCAATTTAGCAAATTCCCTTGGATATCTTTTAAAATATGAAGTTGTCTCCTGATATGGGATAGCAGAACACACATATCTTATATCTTCTTCTGTAAGATCTATTAAATAATTCAAATCAGACCCTCCTTAATGTACTTCTTGATGACCGTGTTGATCTGTCCGCTCCTATAACAGTTTTCCAAATATAGCAAAATTGCTTCATCCGCAACAATCTCCATGAAATCATCTGGTTCAAACGGTTCTGACTGAGGATGATATTTTACAATATCGTTTATCAATTTCTTTTTATCTGTTGTTTCATTTGAAGTTGCCAATACAATAACACGAACATGTCCATTTTTATACCCGAGAATGTGATTTGTTTCAGAAAGGTATGCCTTCGATCCAGCAACCAGACGATCACATCCATTTTTATCAAATATAAAATAGTCATATGTATCCGGAACAATGTATTTATCAGCGTGAATGATCTCAGGTTCTTCGTAAGTTGAATCCAAAATCATTTTCTCATCCTTCACGATCCTACACTGAATATTCTTTTCGCAAATAGTTACTCTTTGATTAAAAGTGAGTTCATATACATCAGAACATACTTTTTTAACATCCATCCCGTTGGCATCAATATTTCCGTGAGGAATCAATTCAAAACTTGGTAATATAAAAACATTATCTGATTTAATAATGACATCCTTGTCTCTCATATATACAGGAGGCCATAGAATATCCATAGACTCCGATTTCTCTACCCGAAATTCTTGTTTCTGAAAAAAGATTTTCGCAGAATAATCGGCAGAATAAATAACAAACCGTACAGCGAAGAACTGTCTGCCTTGTGTGAAGAATTTAAAAGGTTCACCATCTATCGCTGTGCTCTGCAGAGCAATTAAATCTTTAATGTTATCCTCGTTTTCAGAAATTGATAAGTACCAATAATTTGTATACAAGATGTCGGATACGATTCGTTTGTAATGGTTACTGGACTGACTTATCCTGTAAATATTCAACTTACTGTTTCGTTTCAGTACATTCTCACATAATATTTTTGTACTTTCAGCATTAAATGAAACGTAATAATCGTTGGAGTATTCTGAAATTGTGTAATAATTTCCGGTATCAGGTATAAGGTTACCTCTGTTAATCGGCATACTAAAAAATGCCGGCGCATTATATTTTGTATGTAAAGAGAATTGCCCACCATTTTCTGCATAGTTGCTGATATCTTTATCTGAAAGCGTCAGCGAAATCTCAAAAGTCATGTGGTCTATATTGAAGCAAAAGCCAATACTGTCCATAGTATGTTTTCTTATAGACACATAGTGTTCTAATGCACCCGGCTGTCCAAGATAACGCTCACATTCAATATCATTATTTCCTCTTCTATGACGAAAGTGAGGCGATTTCTCGCTACTTTCAGCCGCAGCAAGGAATACTTCTTCTCCACAACATAAACATTGATATCTAAACTGTGTACCATTCAATGGTTCTATAGATTTTGAAAGTTCCAACGCATCAACTTCTCGCTGAAACACAGAGTCAAATGCTTTATCCATATAAATGAAACTCCTACTGGCTAATAATAGTTATTGTTTCTTTTTTAACTTAATATACCGTCCGCTTTTTATCCTACCGTCTTTAGGTCTTTCTGCATCTGCAGGCACCGCCCAATAGTTTCCGATACGCATTGCTCCTGGAATTTTTTTCTCTATACACATCTTTTGTATTCTTCTTGATGATATACCCCATTTTTGAGCAATCTGAGTTGTTGATAAATATTCCATACGGCCTCCCAACATCATTTTATCCAAAAATACATTATATTAAATTATAATCCGAACAGCGAACTTTATCAACCTAATGCTGTTTAGGAATCTCGGTTCATAAATGAAAAAGCTAATAGTTTCTTTTTCATAGTCCAACCCCATTCCTTAAAATATAGTATATTTAATTGTACCAAGTCGCTGGCGCGACGGCTAGCTCCAGGTACGTGAAACTACTACTTTTTTCATAAAAAAATAGCAGTCTTTGTATATATGTTGTATTGTTAAGTTACCACACAAAACAATCACATATTCACAAGAACTGCTATGATTAATTTACCATGGATTTTTAAACTCAACAGCTACATATCTTATTTTTTTCCGTCCACCGCCTCTTTGTTAAGTAAATGACATTGGTTCTGAACAGTAACGACTTTAGGCAACGGATGTACCGTTGCCCCTCTTTTAATCATTCCTATGATTATTAAAAATATCGTCTATGATTTCCATCGTTCCATAAGCTTCCCAAAAGGAATCTCGCTTCTGTTTTTTTTAATGCTTTTTTTCTTGTTTCCTTATACGCCCTGGGTGCCTATAGTGTTCATTCATAATCATAAAATGATTTTGTGCATCAGCAATTCTTTTTTTCTGATTTTTATCGGCATACTTCTGGATTTTCGACAATGCGTCAAAATGCTGTAATGATAACTCATATCTGTCTTCTCTAGTCCTACTATTTTTAGACTCCCGCACAAGACGGACGCTTTCTTCCAAAATTCGAATATGCTGGTTAATATAACTATCTGTTGCTTTTTCCAGAAGAGCATCATCAATTTGTATTCCCGGTTTGATTCCGGATAACACAATAGATGCTCAGGTATCTTTTTCCTTTTTTGAAGATCCGAATAATCCCATCGCATCACATCCTATTCTTCTAAAACACATTCAGACTCTTTCTTAATCCATGGCATAATCTTTATTTTCTTACTTTTTGCAATTATCACTTTGTCTTATCCATATCCAACAACTTTAATCCAATCCTGCATCTTCCAACACTTCTCTTCTTTCCTCCGGATCCATAAATTACAATTCATCATAATCGAGTCCGGCATCCGCAAAAGTATCAATCTCATCGTCATCATCAGAGATACTTTTTTCATCATCCTTCATCATTTCATCCATGAACTGAAACTGTGCAGCACGTTCCCAGCTATCCAATTTCCCGTCTCTGTTAAAATCAAACATCTTATCAAATCCAAACATAATTTTTCCTCCCTTAGATCTCTTTATTCTTCAATTTCTATTTCAGATTTCTTAACCTTCTTTTGATTATCCAAAAGACTCTTCTTGCTGATGCTGCAGATTGTTCCGTGATCTGTGACAAGCACCACTTTTGCTTTTGCCTTCTTTCCGATTTTGTCATAGATTCTTCCGGCACTCATGGAATCTCCGATCACTGTATAGGAACTGTTTGCTACATATCCGATCTTTCCCAAACCTTCATAAATTACTTTAATTGCTTCCTTGTCATACTCATTGTCTGGTTCTTTTTCTAATCGGATCTTCGTTCCTTTTTTCAGAAATTCTTTCTTTAATTGTTATTTTAAACGCTATTTTTTGCCTACAAAGTGAACGAAAAAAGACACCAACCGCAGTCAGTGTCTCTTCTGTCATTTCTTCAATCTTTCTACTCTCTCACACAAACATCTCATACATTCCCACCATCACCGGCATGGTCACAATTGACAGCAGTGTCGTAAGTACATACAATGAGCTCGCATATGCCGCATCTTTATCATATAGTTGCGCCATGGATGTCACAGTTGCACAGGCAGGTGTTATGGATGCAATATACACAGTCAGGAGAATCTGTTTGGAATCATTTAGTCCCGTAAATGTATAAATCAGCTTCATTAAAATCAATACAAATATTGGATAAACAATCAATCTCAATACTGTCGAAACATAATTTCTTTTTTTAGTAAACACAGTCTTAAGAGGTACCTCCGCAATAACCATTCCGGCAAGCAGCATACCGATCGGACCAATCATATTGTTCATCATATCCATGACATCCTGCACGCCTGAAGGCAACTGGATTCTGCTGATAAACAATATCACTCCTACTATGATTGAAATAATATTTACGTTCAGAAATACTTTTTTCCACTCTAATCTATCTTCTTCACAAAGCATATTTTTGCAATGTGTCCATATCAGAATCAACTGTACTGCGATATAAGCACTGGAGTAAATAACGTACTCCTGTCCAAGTAAATCCTGTACCAGCGGAATTACCAGTATACCGGCATTTGAATAAATTACAGTTGCACGCTCAATTGTATCCAGCTGTAATACTTGTTTTAATATTGCGGTAAGTGTCAGAAATAAAATATGTACCAGAACCGCTGCTGCGCATGCCAGGAGCAGACCTTTTTGTACATCTGGTGTATAGTCCACCTGAAATGCGTCGATAATCACGCATGGAATAACCAGATAAACCATGACTACAGATATGCTTCTACTCTCCGATGATTTCATAAGTCCAGCTTTTACAACCACATATCCCATAAGCATGATTGCAAAAAGCTTTGCGATCTCTTCCATTAGTAATAAACTGATTTGCATATTTTGTTCCTTCTTTTCTGATGTCTACTGTCAGTAATTATAGCACACCATCTACATTATGCTTAATAAACTTTCTTTATCGCTGGATTTTCATTTTCAATATTCCAAATTTGTCTGGCATTTCTACTCAACATCAGGAACCTGACCATCGTGTGCTAACCACTTACACTCTGTTATTTCCATATTTGTAAATGTCGCTTTAAATGAAGAATCTTCAGGACTGCATGCATAAATTCCGAACTGGATCTCATCAGTTGCCTGATACATGTGACAGATTCTCATCTGCTTATAATTAATACCATCTTCTGAACACTCAATGCAGTAATCGTCTTCACGTCTACTGAATCTATACCACATAGATTTAATTCCAGCATCAATTTCTGTTGTAGCCCAATCCGAATATCCTTTATTCGTCACAACACTTCCAAGATGCTGAAACTTTTCATTTTCATATTCAATAGAACCTTTCAGCCAGTTTTCACTATCAAGATACATAACAACACCACACTGGTCAAAGCGTACTCTGGTTTCAAATTCCGTCTTTACAATAAAAGAAAACAACTTTTCGGAAGTCTTTATCTGAAGAACGGGCGCATTATCATTTCTAAAATGGTAGTACGTGCGCTGCCATAAATCTGTATGTGGATTTGTTATTATTTCAATTTTATCTTCAGAGATAGTAAAATCTTTGGGCTCTCTTGTCCATTTCCATTGCTTATTATCTATTTTCATTTTAATCTCCTTTCGCATATAACTCCCGATTTCACGACATCGTTTCTAATACAGATTTTACCGTACTTTTTAATCTCAGTCCATCCTTTATCACTAGGCGATAGGAAAACTCTTCTGTCTCTGCTCCGCTGGCAAATATTTCATAGCAATACTTCGTAAGCACTTTCTCTTGTTCCGGAGACAGTGTTTGCAAAAGATTCATATTAAGAAAAGCAGAGCAAGATTCCGCAAGACTTCTTGATAAGAAAAATGGTGCTGGGCATAACACCCAACACCAAGTTTGTCTACAGTTATTCTGATACTTTATCAAAGAAAGCGATCATATAGAGCGGTAATGTGATTATTCCCTCTTCGCTGGTTCCTATATTTCCATCTATGAACTTATATCCATAGCCTCCGATGTTTCCAAGGTACCGGCATTGTAACTCTCTTAATTATAAATTTTTGGAAAACACTTTGATTCTTGACCAATCCAGCATCCATCACGTTTGCTGCATATATCTTTCCTGCAATCTTGTATTCTTCCAGATGCT
>CAKROE010000051.1 GCA_934371915.1 uncultured Blautia sp.
CCTTTATGATCGTCGGGTATTTCTCTGCATATGCATCAGCGATCTCTGCTGTACGGTCAGAAGATCCGTCATTCACTACAAGGATTTCCACATCCTCTCCGCCCTTCAAAAGAGACTCGATACATTTTTCCATATATGCTTCTGAATTATAACAGGGAATTGCAATACTCAGTAATTTCATTTTGCTGATTTCTCCTTCATGTATTTTGTATACGCTCTGAAAGCAGACGGTATCGCATACTGCTTTTCAGACTGTTTCTTTTCTGTAAAAATAAACGATGATTCCTTCCGTTCTTCCAGCGAAGACACACGGATGCGGTAACCGGTCATTCTCCATTCTATGTGAGAAAAAATATGCTTTGCCTCAGGCAGCGCTTCGATATGAAGCGGCTCCAGATTCATCTCTTTTACCTTCTGAAGTGCTTCGTCCATACTCAGATGACCTTCGACATTCGGCAGTTCATAAAGCCCTGCAAGAAGTCCTTCCTGCGGTCTTTTATGAATTGCAGTACGCTCTCCGTCCTGAATCACAAGAACCGTTCTGTTTTCGATGGTGCGTTTTTTCTTCGGTGCTTTTACCGGAAGTTCATCAACTGTCCTGTGATGATATGCCCTGCAAAATGCCGCAACCGGGCATTCCGTACATCTCGCCGGTCCGTTGGGTACGCACACCACTGCTCCGAGCTCCATCAATGCCTGATTAAAATCTCCCGGTGCTTCTTTCGGCATGATCCCCAGCAGTTTCTCTTCGACCTGACGGCGAACAGACTGCTTCATGATATCCTGACGGTCCTCGGTGATTCTGGAAAAAACACGAAGGACATTACCGTCAACTGCCGGAACAGGAATATCATAAGCGATTGATGCGATCGCGCCTGCTGTGTAACTTCCGATACCCTTAAGTGCAAGCAATTCCTCATAAGATGCCGGCAAAATACCACTATATTCACTAACTACAGTCTGTGCTGCGGTCTGCATATTTCTTACCCGATTATAATACCCCAGTCCTTCCCACAGCTTCATAAGCTTCTCTTCGGGGCATTCTGCAAGAGCCTTCACATCCGGAAGTTCTCCGACAAAGCGAAGAAAATATGGTTTCACTGCTTCTACTCTGGTCTGCTGGAGCATGATCTCCGACACCCAGGTATAATAGGCATTCTTCTGATCTCTCCATGGAAGGATCCGTTTATTTTGTCTGTACCAGCTGATAAGCGGCTGTACAATCTCATTCAGCATAAAGTCCTCCGGATCTGATGGAATGATTTATTGTTACCATAAACTGTAACGAGTTATTTTCTCAACACGGCTTAAGTATAACATAAATCCTGCCAAAAGACAGTTGATTTTTTTTATTATAACAGATAGAATATCAAACATGGTAATATAAATAACATTTCAGAAGAATTTATTGAAAGGATTTGTACTATGGACAGCATCATTTTTGACGTAGACGGTACTTTGTGGGACTCCACAGAAGTCGTGGCAAAAGCCTGGAACAAGTATTTACAACAGGAAGAACATATGAATATCACTTTTACAGCAGACCAGCTCAAGACTCTCTTTGGAAAGCCTCTGGCAGAAATCGCTGCCCTGATTTTTCCTGAATTTCCTGTGGATGAGCAATCTCGCCTGATTGATGGCTGTTGTGAAGCAGAGCACGCATTACTTCATATTACCGGTGCTCCTCTGTACGAAGATCTGGAAAAAGCTCTGCAGATTCTGTCCGCAAAATATCCTCTTTATATTGTCAGCAACAGCCAATGTGGCTATATTGAGCTTTTCCTTGAAAAAACCGGTTTCGGCAAATATTTCCGGGGACATCTCTGCAATGGAGATACAGGGCTCGACAAGGGTTCCAATATCCGTCAGATTGCTGACCGGAATGACTTAAACGCGCCTGTTTATGTCGGTGATACAATGGGGGACTTCGAGGCATGCCGCAAAGCCGGTGTCCCGTTCGTCCTTGCGGAATACGGTTTCGGTGAGGTTCCAAAGCCGGATATGCGTATCAGTAAACCAATGGATCTCGTTACACTGTTCTGCTAATGAAAAGACGTCAGAAACTATTTACTCTTATACTTAAGGCGAAAAGAGCATGGAAGATTTTATTTTCTTCCATGCTCTTTGTTTGTGTCGTCAGAAATTTGTCTCTGAATTTTATGCAATTATTATTTCTTCGCACACTTCGTTTTCAGATAGTATACCAGCCATCCGAGAATTGCAAGCAGTACAACGATGTAAGCAACCTCTGCTGCAAGGCTCGTCGTATAGCTGTCTATAAGGGTTGCCACACCAATCAGAAGCAGTGCAACGCCTGATCCCCATGTCATTTTTTTCTCATCGTATTTTTCTTTGCGGAGCTTTGTATTACCGCCCTTCAATAAAATATCACCATGTCCTGTCAGAAGCATGATTCCGGCAACCAGTGCGATTACGGCCAGAATAAGACCAAAAGATTTGTCCATCATAATTATTCTTTCTCCTGTTTTTTAGTAGAAGCAGACGATCGGCACATCATACTGTATCAGATCATACAGAATACCGGCATTTTCCGGTGGCATGTTGATACATCCGTGTGAACCGTCTGTCAGGTAAATATCTCCGCCAAACTCATCTCGCCATGAAGCATCGTGGAATCCGATTCCGCCGTCAAACGGCATCCAGTATTCAACCTTTGATTCGTACTCATAAGTACCGTCTGCTTTCATGGTTCCTCTGAGCACATCCGGGCTCTTCTTATAATAAAGTGTAAAGATACCGGCATGTGTCTGGCGATCCGCATAGCTCATATTACCGGAAACAAAATCAGATTCAAAAATGTCGGCTCCGTTCTGATAATAGTACATATGCTGTTCGCTTAAATCAACTTCAATATAAGTATTACCAAGATCATTTACTCCGTAAGCATTTGCTGTCTGGGAGAAGACCGGCTCCCTCGTCGTCTGTGTACCGGACTGGATTTCCTGACTCAGCTGTGCCGTCTCTGCACTCTGGTCAATCTTCCATCCGTATACGGAACTGGATACATAAACGGTTCTGCCGCTTGTTGTCTGAAATTCTCTCTCTGTACCGACTGTATCATAAGTTGCTGCAAGCTGTGCCACGTAATCAGCCACATGCTGCTGGAAAGAATTGTCATCCCATACAAGCTGTCCCTTCTCGTCAAACTGCAGCCAGTCTTTGATGGTATTGCCATCGAGCGTTTCTGTACGGTCACCAAAGGTATAGGTAATACTTGCTCTTGTGTAGTTGTTGCATGCTTCCAGTGCAGACTGCAGTGCCTGGTCATTCTGTGTAACATCCGCACTTACGTATGCTTCCGGTGTATCTGCAAAATTAACGCTTGTCTGACCGGCCTCAACAGCTGCATCCAATACCTGATATGCCTGTTTGATATTAAGCTTGCTTCCTTCCGTCTCCGGAACGATCACAAACTGTCCATCCTGAAATGCCACATATGCATTCTCAGGTGCTGTCTGATTCTCTGCCTGAGCACAGTTCAGTGATTTGAGCTGCTCCTGAAGTCTGGTCTTGTTGTAACCTGTATTCTCGGAAACAGTATAGCTCTTCTGCTCATACATGCCCTTAATCCACTCATATGGCTTCTGCTGCTGCAAAAGTTTCAGCACTTCTCCGGTAGAAAGATACTGGTAATCAATCTGATCTCCGGCGATTGTCTGCGGATCCAGTCCTCTCGAAGAAACTTCAATGGAATAATCCTGAAATTTCTGCTTGAACAGGTTCTCTACTTCATATGCAGTCATCTGCGAACAGTTCACACCATTGATCCATGTTCCCTCAAAAAATCGATCTGAAAAATAATAACTTGCTCCTGCATAAGCGCAGCCACCAACCACAAGCACCATCAAAAGCAGAAGGCCAAAGATACGTCCGCCCTTGTGTTTCTTCTTATGCCGTTTCTTTTTCTGCACCGGCTGTTCATCCATATCATCCACCGGAACATATACAACAGGACCCGGTCTTGCCGACTTATGTCTCGCCGGATGCGGTATCTCTTCGTACACTTCTTCTGCTTCATCATACGATTCTGCATCATCTGTGGATTCTTCGTCATCCTCTGCTGCTTCTTCATCTGTGGACAACTCTTCGTCCGGCTCTGTATCCTCATATTCTTCTTTTGAATCATCATACTCGCCCAGATCATCCAGGTCTTCTTCATCGTCCGGCGGATCTGTCAGTCTGTCCATAGCCGCATCAATCTGCTCTTCCATATCTGTGCGCTCATCCGGTGCCCCTTCACCGTCAGATAATCTATCCTTAATTTCTTTGTTACTCATTTATTATACTCTCCTGAATATCAATACCTGCGTCCAATCATCCACTTCATAATATTTCCGGATGATTTTCCTGTAACGTTTCCATTATAACATACTTCTGTGTTTTTGCATCTTAAATTATCTCTTTTTTTATTCTTTTTATAAACGTTTCCGGGCATACATAATCTGACTTCAAAAGATAGAAAAACTTCCGGGAATCTGCATCCCCGGAAGCTTCTGTAGACTTACTTTTATTTTGTTACTTTTACTTTGACTTTCACTTTCTTCCTGCCGGATTTAACGGTGATCGTTACGGTACCTTTCTTCTTTGCTGTGATAACACCCTTCGCATTTACAGTAGCGATGCTCTTGTTGGAAGTAGAGTACGTTACTTTCTGTTTACTTGTCACCGGCGCTACTGTCGCTGTCAGTGAAAGTTTTTTCTTTACTTTCAGGCTGACCGTCTTCGGCATTTTCTTTCCTGTTGCCTTGTTCAGTACAGTAAGAGAAGTCGTTGCAACGTCCGCTTTCTGAACTTTGACGGTAAATTTCGCAGTTTTGCCACTTGCAAGTTTTACTGTGATCGTTGTCTTGCCCTTTTTCTTTAATGCTTTAAGCTTACCACTTCCCGAAACAGTTGCAATCTTTTTGTTGCTGCTTGTCCAGGATACAACTTTATCACCATCTGCAAGACCGGAAACTTTGAGCTGATAAGTCTGTTTCATCTTCATCGGAAGAGTCTTGTTTTCCGGAACATTTAAGGTAAGTGTTGCGGTAAGTTTCGGAAGTGTCTGCTGCTGTTTCAGGCCACACTCTGTACAGGTCTGTTCTTTCATACCTTCTGTAAGTGCATTCGCCTGTTTTGTGACTTTCCATCCACTCATTGTATGTCTGCCTGTTGCCGGAATATCCGGTAACAGTTTTGTCTGCTGGCATGCAGTACAGATCTGATGACGTTTTTCTGCTTTTCCGCAGTTTCCTTTTTCATCAACGATAGTTTCCCAGATGTGACTGCATTCTGCGTCTTTGTCAAAAATGGTGCTGACATAATAACTGTCTTGTGCAATTTCATACCATTCCTCACTGTCCGGATCGTATTCCTCTGCCCTCAGCACAATCGCACCCCGCGCCTTACCGGTACGTTCCAGCACCGGAAGAAGAAGACTTTCATTCTGCGCGGTCCATACATCGTAATCCCATGTCAAAACAAGTCGTAAGTGCTCATTATCAATCGTAAGTGCTTCCCATTTATTGTCAGCTTCCAAAGTCGGATTATAGCGAAGCAGTGTTGGTTTGTACTCGTTAATATCGAATGTATCTCCAAGCTTCGGATTGAGACTTACTTCTTTTGTAAGCTGGATTTTGTCAGGATATCTCTCCTTAACAAAAATATTTACATCTCCGTCAACAGACCAGATCGGATTTCCCTCTTCATCCTTTGCTTCTGATTTTACACTTATATAGAATCCATAAGACTGCTCCCATTTAGCGTTCTCATTTACTTTTACTGTAATCTTTCCATCTGCATCTGCGCTTACCTCTATCGGATCCTCAGAATTACGTTTTTCTACTGTAACACTGTACTTGTTCTTTGCCGGATCTACTACCTCTCCGTCCAGATTATCCTTTGTTGCACGATACACGCTGATGGTAAATTCTTTTGTTTCTCCCGGAAGCATCTCGCTTCTTTCCAGATTATAATTCATCCAGTATGTTTCATCCTGAACAGATACAGTATATTCACCGCTCTGCTGTTTTCCATGATAATCTGTATAAACAAGCTTAAGTGTTGCTGTACCACATTTCAGTGCTTTTATACTCCATCCATTACCCTGATATGCTACACGGCAGCAGGATGTATCATCCACACTTACTTTCGTGACGTCGACTCTGATATCTTCTCCATACGGATGGTCTTTATCTCTTATCGAACCTTCCAGGAAATCATCTATCCAGAGTGTATCGCCCGGAACCATATTCAGTGTTACACCAAAATTGATATAATATTCTTCCTCATTTTTGCACACTTCCCCCAGTCCGGTGTATGCCTCTTCAGAAACAATTACTCCGCCAAGCTCAACACCGGCACGGATTTCAAACCAGCAGACTCCTCTGATCTGAGTGTGAAGCCAGGCATATGCCTTTGTCAGCTTACTGCTGTCAATGATCAGCTTACTGTTGTCTTCCGGATTTTCTGACCAGAAAGTATACTCTTCCGGAATATCGGTTTTCGGAATATCTTCCCCATTCTCATCTGTATATGCATACCCTACTGACCATATGATCTCTGCAGAATCTTTTACGCCTCTCTCATCCAGATTTTCTGTATTCAGTGAAAGTTCATACTGTTCATCCTCGAATGCAAACGTATAGTCTCCGCTGTCACCTCGAAGGTTCTCAAACCATACGGAATAGTCCAGCCATTCAAACTCATAATGTCTCCGGATTTCATTATCCTCTTCATCTATTGCTATAATGTCCAGCCAGCAATTATCTGCACTTTTTCTTTTCAGAAGCGGCAGTCTGCCTTCTCGTTCTTCCGTATCCCACTGATTCGAATCGTATTCCACGTCATAATGGTCAACTTTTATCTCTTCTTCTCCGTCATCTGTAATGCGAACAGCTTTCAGGTCTTTTTCCGGATCCAGGGTTTCACCGACATTAAGATTTGCAATATCTGTCGGATACAGGATATCATATGTCTCACAAACCTCAATACGTACCTGATTGAATGCTGCTTCTTCCTTATTGCCATCTTCTGTCGGAATCATTGCTTTCAGGAGAATATCGGTTTCCCATGTTCCTTCTCCTGATTTGATGACCAGTGTCTTACCATCTTTGATCGTTACCTCATTCAGAAGATTTGTATCGTAACTCCAGTTATTATCATCCGGTGCAAGCGCCAGTTCCCAGTCCTTGACCTCCACTCCATACCGCTCGTCATCATCATTTTTCCAGTCATGAAGCAGGACAAATCCGAGTTCCATCTCACTGTTTCTGAGCATATTGCCCTCAGATACTCCCCACTGTGGTTCCAGTGTGTAACGGTCACTGTTTACGTAATATCTGAAAGTATGTGTCTGCGTCTCACCAGAGAGGTCGTTGTACTCCAGGGTTATAACTGCTGTACCGTATCTTCTGGCTATGATAGACCAGCCATATTCATCCTCATCTTCAATCTCGCAGACAGGTGACTTATCTTCGTCATCCTCTTCATTCGCAACATAGAGTTTAGTAAATTCCAGCGGAATCCTGTTTCCATACGGATTTTCTCCATTTTCTACCTGGCATCCAAATCCTTTGTCTATAAAATGGTTTTCACCTTTCAGAAGGACCTCGTCCGTCGGCAACTCGTAATCTTCTTTGCATTCCCGGATGTTGATTCCCGCCTGAGCCATGTATACCTCTATACCATTTACATTTACATGTGCCCGGGCTTCGAACCAGAAATTCTCATCTCCTTTTTGCTCTCTCAGCCATTCATAGGCTTTTTTCAGCTTCGCACCATCAATTGACAGCTGGCTGTCGTCTTCACTGTTGTCTGTCCAGAAGCACCAAGCTCCGGAATCCTCTACTTTTACAAATGAATCACTTTCTTCATTCGGTTCCTCTGTTCTGTAGCCGACTTCCCATGAAATTGATACTTCTTTACCCCCCAGATTTTTCGTATTTAACTCAAGAGTGCCTTCTTCTTCATCCTCATAAAAATATGTAGAACCATCCTCTCGAAGATTATCAAACCATACAGAATAGTCCTCATAAGCAAACTGATAATTTCTGCGGCAGAGTTCTCTTCCTTCTTCGTTCTTTGCAATAATTGTCAGCTCGGTACCTTCATTGGTCATTCTTCTGAGAATCGGAAGCGGTTCATCTTCGGCACTGTCCTCCCACTGATCCTCATCATATTCTACTTCATAAGTGACATCATTTCTGTCAGTCTCTTCGTTTTCTTTTACATTTTTTACACATAATCCAACGTCCGGATCATTCAGATCCAGTATCTCGCCGGTTGCCACATCCAGACTTTCCGGATACAGGACATCGTAATCATTTCTTACATTTACCCACAGATTACACAGCGGCTCTTCCTGTCCGTTTTCTGTATTGATAACTGCTTTTAACAGAATATTGGTTCCGCCGGTCACATCTCCGGATTGTACTCTTACTGTGTTATCATTCAGGGATACATCTTTAAGCAGCTCCTTGTCGTATTTCCAGCCATCCTCGGTTGGAGCAAAATTCAACGCCCAGTCAGTATTCTCAAGCACTACGTCATCTTGATCTTCATCATCATATCTCCACAAATGACGCACAATAAACGGAAATTCCTGTTCACTGTTTTTCAGAAGATTATTGTCTGATACCGGATACTGCGCCTGCAGGATATACTTTTCACCATTTACATGGATATAAAAAGAGTGCTCCTGTGCGTCTCCATAATAATCTGTATACGTAAGTGTTACTTCAGCTGTTCCGAATCTTTTTGCCCGAAGATGCCAGCCATTTTCATCAGATGACTCTATCTCGCATACCGGAGTTGCAGCAACTTCTTCGGATTCGTTTTCGTCCGGAACATTTTTTACTGTTACGTCCGTAACAGGAACCTGCAATACCCTGCCATTCTGACCATCCCAGGCATATCCGTCATATATTTTATTAATATCATATGTCCAGTCCAGAAGAATCACATCATCTTCCGGGAAATAATACTCTACATTCGTATTGGTGTTTTCATCCCCGGAAGAAAATACACTTACATCATCCAGCCCCTCCTGGATCGAATTTTCAGCCTCATCGGAATCTTCTTCTATCTGAAGCTCCGCTTCCTGACCAGCTTCTGACCCCTCTGCATCCTCGATCTGGATTTCATCCTGCATTTCCTCATCAAAAGAAATCTCTGCACTGTCTTCATCCACCACTTCATCCTGCGTGTTTTCTGTCGTATCAACTGCAAAAACTTCTTCATTTCCCGTTGTTTCCTGCTGCACCTGCACATCCATTTCATCTGCAAGTACCGTAAAGGAATTTCCACTTAATGTGACCGCCGCTGTCAGCAGCCATGCCATCATTTGTCGCCCTCTTGGTTTCATTCGCCTTCCTCCTTCTCTTTTTCTGATTGTTCTACTTTTTATAGAGTGTATATAGTTCCAGTATAAAGAAAGAGCAAAAAAATAGCAATTATTTTCCGCTTTTCGAGACTTTTTTTGTGCATTTTTGACAGTTTCAAGGCGCAAATTTAGGCAAAAAAGTCCCCGGACAATTTTGGCAATCTATTCTGGCAATCACCATAATCATCCGGGGATTTCATTATTTACATATATTCAGATTATTTTTAATTCTTATTTTTCGATCAGAAGGCTTTCTCCTGTCATGTCTGCCGGCTGTTCCATGCCCATAAGCTGGATCAGTGTAGGAATGATGTCTGCAAGGCATCCGTTCTCTCTTAAGGTGTATTTCGGATCTGCATTTACGAGGATGAACGGAACCGGGTTTGTTGTATGAGCGGTCCATGGCTCTCCTGTCTCATAGTCGATCAGCTGCTCTGCGTTACCGTGGTCAGCGCAGATGAACATCTGTCCGTCAACTTCTTTGAGGGCTTCTACCGCTCTGCCTACACAGCCGTCAACAGTCTCGATTGCTTTTACTGCTGCAGCCTGTACACCGGTATGGCCAACCATATCCGGGTTTGCAAAGTTGATGATGATCACATCATATTTGTCAGATTTGATCGCGTCTACAAGTTTGTCACAGACTTCCGGTGCGCTCATTTCCGGCTGAAGGTCATAAGTAGCAACCTTCGGAGATTTTACAAGGATTCTGTCCTCACCTTTATTTGGCTCTTCCACACCACCATTGAAGAAGAACGTAACGTGAGCGTATTTCTCTGTCTCAGCGATACGAACCTGTGTCATATCATGAGCTGCAAGGTATTCGCCAAATGTATTCTGAAGCAGTACTTTGTGGAATGCAACCTGTTTGTTCTGGATCGTCTCATCATAGTCTGTGAAGCAGACATATGTGAGGTCAAGTTTCTTTGCTCTCTCGAAGCCTTTGAACTCATCATCGCAGAATGCTCTGGTGATCTCACGTGCACGGTCAGGACGGAAGTTGAAGAATACAACGGAATCTTTGTCCTGGATCTTTGCAACCGGTTTGCCGTCTTTTTCGATTACGGTCGGAAGTACGAATTCATCAGTCTTGTCAGCATCGTAGGAAGCCTGAACTGCTGCTGCAGCGTCTGTGCCTTTGACACCTTCGCCTGCTGTCAGTGCTTTGTATGCAAGCTCTACACGATCCCAGCGATTATCTCTGTCCATTGCATAGTAACGTCCGGAAACAACACCGATCTCACCAACACCGATTTCTTTCATCTTTGCTTCAAGCTGTTCGATGAATTCTTTACCGGATGCCGGAGGTGTATCACGTCCGTCGAGGAAACAGTGTACATAAACTTTCTTAAGACCTTCTCTCTTAGCCATCTCAAGCAGTGCATAGAGATGTGTGTTGTGGCTGTGTACACCACCATCGGAAAGAAGTCCCATAAAATGAATAGCAGAATCATTGTCCTTTGCATTCTTCATTGCTGCAAGAAGTGCTTCATTCCTGAAGAAATCACCATCGTTGATCTCTTTTGTGATTCTGGTAAGCTCCTGATATACGATACGGCCTGCACCCATATTCATATGACCTACCTCAGAGTTACCCATCTGTCCGTCCGGAAGACCAACTGCAAGTCCGCTGGCATTTCCTTTTACGAATGGATATTCTGCCATTAATTTATCCATAACAGGAGTCTTTGCTTCGTAGATTGCATTTCCCTCATGTTTGTCATTCAGGCCATAACCATCCAGGATCATTAAAACGGTTGGTTTTTTACTCATAATATTCTCCTTCTGTTGTATAGTTTTTCTGCATGTCAATACAGTATTTACCTGTATGTTTTTTCCTATTATATAGTACCAAAAATTTAGAATTTTTCAAGGATTTTATCGGAAAAGCTCTGTGGAATCGCAGATAGTTTATCCTTTGTATTCTCCTGAAGCTGTTCCAGCCAGCCGCCACAGATCGCGGTCAGAAGCTCCTGCATCATTCCTCTTGATTCCGGTGCAAATTTATCCAGTCGTTTTACCATAGCCGCGAGACTCTTGAGCCCGCCCGACTGCACTTCACTTAAGTTTTCGTAGCCGGATGCCTGCAAAGTTGCAAAGAGATCTTCGATCAGAAGTCGCTTCTGCTCCATGTCCATTCCGTCAATCCATTTGTGCAGGATCTCGATAAAACGAAGCGCCGTTTTATTCAGGCTGTCGCGTCTGACAAGACCCGGTCCCTGAACTTCCCAGGAAAATCCATCGTGCTGAAGAAGTCCTCTGCTGGTACTTGCCACGATAATCGGCTGTTTCTCATGTTCGAGAAGTGTTCCTATGATGGAATATTCCGGGATGATCCGGATGATCTTCGGCATCATCTCTGCTGTCTCGGGAGATTCCTGAAATTCCTTTGAAAATCCCGGCCCGTCGTTTGAATAGATTTCCAGAATCTTATCATGCGCACTTTTGCACATGACAGAGCCATAAATCGCAAGATTTCCACCTTTTGAGTGTCCGCCTACCCGCAGCATCCCGGAAACTTTGTCCGAAATCCGCTGCATATATTCAACTGCACGTTCTTGAGCAGGAACGACACCGGTACTTAAATTGAAGTCTTCTTTCCATCCTATAATGGTATCGTCCGTGCCACGGAAAGAAATATAAGAAGTTCCATCATCCAGCACGATCTCCACAGCCGAAAACTGCTGTTCCGCTTCTGTGACGATCTCATTGACATAGTTTCGGATCACACAATTGCCAAACCGGACGGATTCTGCCATTTCAAACATCATAAACGGAGCCAGGCGGATAAATGATTTATCCGCCTCCAGTTCTTTTATCGTGTGTAATTTTTTGAATTCTTTAACCAGCTTCTTAAGTTCTATTCCTTTTTGTCTGGTCACCGCCGGAATCCTGTCAAGATTCACATACGAAAAACAGGCAAGGATCAGATTATCGACCTCGTTAAATGGAGACTGTGCAAAGGAAAGATCACCTCTCCAGCTGATATAATCCATAATATTTCCCATAAGCTTCTCCTTCTCGAAAATAACTTAAGGTATGATTTTTATTTTATTCTCCGTACACACGAAGCATGCTGCTGATCTTACGTACAGAGCTTCTTCCACTCAGCTCTTCCATTGCAGTACGGAAATCTCCCTCGCGAACTTTTGCAGTGATCACAACAACTTCTGCGCTTCCTTCATCTCTTGCTGCTTTCTGGATGATCTGAGCCACACTGACACCATATTTTGCAAATACTGCGGTCATCTCAGCCAGTACACCACAGCGGTCTTCTACGATCAGTCTCATAAAGTAACGGTTGCAGGTATCTGCCATTTTTTTGACCGGAAGTTCTTTGTAGCAGGTACATCCGATACGTGCACAACAATTTGCCAGAATGTTTCTTACGATCTCAAAAAGATCTCCGACTACCGCACTTGCCGTAGGAAGTTCGCCTGCGCCACGGCCATAGAACATTGCGTTTTCTACTGCGTCACCGTTTACAAATACCGCATTGTAGGAATCATTGACAGATGCAAGCGGATGGCTGCTCGGAATCAGCATCGGGCATACATAAGCTTCCACTCCGTCTTCTGTATTCTTTGCAACTCCGAGGAGCTTTATGTCACATCCCATTTCTTTTGCATATTTGATGTCTTTGGCTGTGATCTTTGTGATTCCCTCGATATAAACATCATCAAATACAACTCTGGAATTAAACGCTACGGATGCAAGGATTGCCACCTTACGTCCGGCATCCAGACCTTCGATATCTGCAGTCGGGTCTGCCTCGGCATAACCCAGCTCTGTAGCAAGGGCAAGGGCATCTTTGAATTCCATACCATCCTGTGTCATCTTTGTGAGGATAAAGTTGGTCGTTCCGTTGACAATTCCCATTACTTCTGCCATATGATTGCCTGCCAGACATTCTTTCAGCGGACGGATGATCGGAATTCCACCGGCTACTGCTGCCTCAAACAGGAAATCCACATGGTTTGCTTCTGCTGCATCGAGAAGTTCTTTTCCATGAGCTGCAATCAGGTCTTTGTTGGCTGTTACTACATGTTTGCAGGCATTTAATGCGTCAAGTATGTAGGTTCTTGCCGGTTCGATTCCACCGATCAGCTCAATTACAATATCTATTTCAGGATCTTTCACGATCTCGTCCCAGTTGTTTGTCAGAATCTCAGGATTTTTTACCTTTGATGCTGCTTTTTCCAGATTACGTACCAGAATCTTGCTGATCTCAAGCTGACTTCCAAGCTTCGGGATCATCTCCTCTTTCTGCTTCTCCAGTACTTTATATACGCCGGTTCCTACTGTACCAAATCCCAGGAGGGCTGCACGAATCACTTTTTTCTCCATTTTGGAATGGCTCCTTTCTCCTCGTCCCTTAAAGTTCAGGGATTATTTCTACCATGTGTCTAATAGTATGGTATAAAATGGATTTTGTCAAGCGCGGACATTTGTACGTGTACGAAAACATAAAAAAAAAGCCAGATACCTCTGACCAATGTGGTTTGAAGTATCTGGCTGTATATTCTTGTATGAATTATTTGTAGTTAACGATTTTTCCGAAGTCTGGTTTGAGGGAAGCTCCACCAACAAGACCACCGTCGATATCGCCCATTGCAAACAGTTCTGCTGCATTTCCTGCATTTACAGATCCGCCGTACTGGATACGGATAGCTGCTGCTGTGTCTGTATCATAGATTTCTGCTACACAGTCACGGATACCTTTGCAGATTTCCTGAGCCTGTTCACTTGTAGCTGTTTTGCCTGTTCCGATAGCCCAGATTGGCTCATAAGCGATAACCATAGTCTTAGCCTGATCTGCAGTTACATTCTGAAGACCAACTTTAACCTGCTGACGGATCCAGTCCATTGTGATGCCCTGTTCTCTCTGCTCAAGAGATTCTCCACAGCACATGATTGGTGTGATGCCGTGTTCGAAAGCTTTCAGGACTTTCTTGTTAACGTCTTCGTTTGTTTCTCCGAAGTAATCTCTTCTTTCGGAATGTCCGAGAATAACGTATTTAACACCTGCATCTACGAGCATAGCCGGAGCGATCTCACCTGTGTATGCACCTTTTTCTTCGAAGTACATGTTTTCTGCTGCTACAGCAATGTTTGTGCCTTTGCAAGCTTCAACTACAGGAACGATGTCGATAGCCGGTACACCGAATACTACGTCAACTTCATCGTTCTGTACGAGTGGTTTCAGAGTTTCAACTAATTTAACTGCTTCGCTTGGAGTCATGTTCATTTTCCAGTTTCCAGCGATAATTTTCTTTCTTGCCATTTTCTTATCTCCCTTAATTTATAATTAAGTGTATATGTTTACCCACGAAAAAACGCGGATATGATTTCAAACACAAGGCAGATGCGGCGAAGTCGTACGGAAATAGTACGTCGAGCCACATCTAACGCCGTGTTTGGATTATATACGCTGTTTTTTTACTTATCGTTAGCTGCGGCTACGCCCGGAAGCTCCTTACCTTCGAGAAATTCCAGAGAAGCACCGCCGCCGGTGGAGATGTGAGTCATCTTGTCGCCATAGCCAAGGATATTGACTGCGGCTGCGGAATCACCACCACCGATGATTGTTGTAGCATCTGTCTCAGCAAGAGCTTTGGCAACTGCTTCTGTACCATGAGCAAAGTTCGGCATTTCGAAGCAGCCCATCGGTCCGTTCCAAACAACTGTCTTAGCATCTTTTACAGCATCACAGAAGATTTTCTCTGTCTCTGTTCCGATGTCCATTCCTTCCCAGCCATCCGGGATGCATCCACGTTTTACGATCTGGATGTTGCAGTCATTGGAAAAAGCATCTCCGATTCTGTTGTCAACCGGAAGAAGAAGCTTAACGCCTTTTTCTTCTGCTTTTTTAAGCATGTCTAATGCATACTGAAGGTAATCATCCTCGCAGAGGGAGTTACCGATATGTCCGCCAAGTGCTTTGGAGAATGTGTAGGACATACCACCACCGATGATCAGAGTATCAACTTTGTCAAGAAGGTTGTTGATAACAGAGATCTTGCTGGAAACTTTAGCTCCGCCAAGGATAGCTACGAATGGTCTTTCCGGATTGTTTACAGCGTTTCCGAGGAAATCGATTTCTTTCTGCATCAGATATCCAACTACTGCTGTATCTACATATTTGGTAACACCAACGTTGGAGCAGTGAGCTCTGTGAGCTGTACCAAATGCGTCATTTACAAATACGTCACAAAGAGAAGCAAGTTCTTTGCTGAATTCATCACCGTTCTTTGTCTCTTCTGCACGATAACGAGTATTCTCAAGAAGAATGATCTCGCCGTCTTTCATATCAGCTACTGCTGCTTTTACTGTGTCATCTACAACAACCGGGCTCGGAACGAATTTAACTTCCTGGCCGAGAAGCTCTGTGAGACGTTTTGCAACAGGTGCGAGAGAAAGTTCCGGTTTCGGCTCTCCCTTCGGTTTTCCGAGGTGGGAGCAAAGGATAATCTTTCCACCATCTGCAACAAGCTTCTTGATTGTAGGAAGAGCTGCTACCAGACGGTTCTCATCTGTAATTTTACCGTCCTGCAGAGGTACATTGAAGTCACATCTTACGAGGACTTTCTGGCCTTTTACGTTGATGTCATCAACAGATTTCTTATTCAGCATCTTGTTATGCCTCCTTATAAATATTTAACTTTATACAGACAAAAAGGCCCGGTCCTATTCAAGACCGGACCCTTCTCTGAGTCTTATTCATATGTGTCAGACAATTCATATCTGCCACATATGAGTGCTACTCGGCTTCTAATTAAGCGTTCAGAAGTTTGCCAAAGTGTTTGATTGTACGAACCATCTGGCTTGTGTAGGAGTTTTCATTGTCATACCATGAAACAACCTGTACTTCTGTTGTGCCATTCTCAAGTGGAAGAACCATTGTCTGAGTAGCATCAAACAGAGAACCAAATCTCATACCAACGATATCGCTGGATACGATTTCGTCTTCGTTGTATCCGAAGGATTCGTTAGAAGCTGCTTTCATAGCTGCGTTGATCTGCTCTTTTGTAACATTTCCTTCAACTACTGCTGTAAGGATTGT
>CAKROE010000052.1 GCA_934371915.1 uncultured Blautia sp.
GAAGTACAGAAGCGCGGCGGCATTGCCGGATTTATCGATGCAGAGCATGCACTTGATCCGGTCTATGCGAAGAATATCGGTGTTGATATTGATAATCTCTATATTTCTCAGCCGGATAACGGTGAGCAGGCACTTGAGATCACTGAGACGATGGTACGTTCCGGTGCGGTGGATATCGTAATTGTTGACTCTGTTGCAGCGCTTGTCCCGAAGGCCGAGATCGAGGGTGATATGGGAGACAGCCATGTAGGTCTTCATGCGAGACTGATGTCTCAGGCACTTCGTAAACTTACTGCTGCGATCAGCCGTTCCAACTGTGTGGTAATCTTTATCAACCAGCTTCGTGAAAAGGTTGGTGTCATGTTCGGCAATCCGGAGACTACGACCGGTGGACGTGCTCTGAAGTTCTATGCTTCCGTACGTCTTGATGTCAGAAGGACAGAGACCCTGAAGCAGGGTGGCGAGATGGTCGGCAACCATGTCAAAGTCAAAGTCGTTAAGAATAAAGTTGCTCCGCCGTTTAAGCAGGCTGAGTTTGATATTATGTTTGGTACCGGTATCTCCAGAGAGGGTGAGATCCTTGATCTTGCCGCAGAATGCAATGTAGTGAATAAGAGCGGTGCATGGTACTCTTACAACGGAGAGCGCATTGGTCAGGGACGTGAAAATGTCAAGATCTTCCTGAAAGATCATCCGGAAATCTGTGAGGAAATCGAGAAGAAAGTAAGGATCCAGTACCATCTGCTTCCGGGTGAAGAGCCGGAGAGCGCAGAGCAGAACGGAGAAGAGCAGGAATAATTAAATGACAGATATGGAACAGCAGAGAGAGGCCCGTAAGAAGGCCCTGCGTCTTCTGGAACATATGGATCGTACGGAGAAGGGATTGACAGATCGCCTTCTCCGTGCCGGTTTTTCCGAAGAACTTGCAGAGGATGCCGTCTCTTACGTAAAGGATTATGGCTATATCAATGATCGGAGATATGCGCTGAATTATATCATGTACAGAATCCATGACAAGAGCCGCCAGAAGATCTTTCAGGAGCTTTCCGGTAAGGGAATCGACCGTCAGACGATACAGGATGCATGGGAGGAGGCAGAGGAGCTTGAGACACCGGATGAGAGAGCTCTTCTCCGGCAGATGATCGAGAAGAAATGCAAGCCGGGAGCAGAGCTTGATGAGCGTGAGATGCGCCGCCTTTACGGATATCTGGCACGGCGTGGATTCCGCTCCGGAGACATTTTTTCGGTGCTCGAAGAAATGGACATAACACAAATAAAAACTTGACATAATTCCCAAAAACAGCTAAACTTGTATTGTTGTATTTGTACAATGAAAACTAAATAAGGAGGTGCTCCTGTGGCAATTACAATCATTGTAGCAATTGTCGCTGTAGCGGTCGCACTGCTTATTGCGGTTCCTATTACTTGCAAGGTTGCTGTTAACAACAAAGCACAGAAAGATGCAGAAGTTGTTGGCACAGCAGAAGACAGAGCAAGAAGCATCATAGATGAAGCTTTAAAAGCTGCTGAAACGAAAAAAAGAGAAGCTTTATTGGAAGTAAAGGAAGAATCCCTCAGAACGAAAAATGAACTTGAGAAGGAAACCAAGGAACGAAGATCAGAACTGCAGAAATACGAAAGACGTGTCCTGTCAAAAGAAGAATCTGTTGACAAGAAGGCGGATGCAGTAGAGAAGCGTGAAGCAGAGTGCACAGCAAAAGTTGCTGAGTTACAAAAAAGAGAAAAGAAAGTAGACGAACTTGAACAAAAAGGAGTACAGGAACTGGAAAGAATTTCCGGTCTGACCTCCGATCAGGCAAAAGACGAGTTACTCAGAAGTGTAGAAGACGATGTCAAGGTAGATGTGGCAAGACTCTACAAAGAGCTTGAGAGCCGCGCGAAAGAAGAAGCCGGTAAGAAGGCAAAGGAATACGTGGTAAATGCAATTCAGAAATGTGCAGTAGACCATGTTTCTGAAACTACAATTTCCGTTGTACAGCTTCCAAGTGATGAGATGAAGGGAAGAATCATCGGCCGTGAAGGACGTAACATTCGTACCCTTGAAACACTGACAGGTGTTGATCTCATTATCGATGATACTCCGGAAGCAGTGGTTTTATCAGCATTTGATCCGATTCGACGTGAGATTGCCAGAGTTGCTCTGGAGAAATTAATCGTTGACGGACGTATCCATCCGGCAAGAATCGAAGAAATGGTAGAGAAAGCACAGAAAGAAGTAGAAGCACAGATCCGTGAAGACGGTGAGAATGCAGCAATGGACGTTGGTGTTCATGGTATTCATCCGGAGCTTCTGAAACTTCTTGGACGTATGAAATTCCGTACCAGCTATGGACAGAATGCACTGAAACATTCTATCGAAGTAGCACAGCTTTCCGGACTTCTTGCAGGAGAAATCGGCGCAGATGTCCGCATGGCAAAACGTGCCGGATTGCTTCATGATATCGGCAAATCTATTGACCATGAAGTAGAAGGATCACATATCCAGATTGGTGTGGATCTTTGTAAGAAATACAAAGAGTCGGCAGTTGTTATCAATACAGTTGCTTCCCATCATGGAGATGTGGAACCGGAGTCTCTGGTTGCATGCATTGTACAGGCCGCTGATGCGATTTCTGCAGCAAGACCTGGTGCAAGACGTGAGACACTGGAAACTTATACTAACCGCTTGAAACAGCTTGAAGATATTACAAATGAATTCAAGGGTGTTGACAAGTCATTTGCTATTCAGGCAGGCAGAGAAATTCGTGTAATGGTAATACCGGAACAGGTAAATGATGCAGATATGGTTCTGCTGGCACGTGATATTTCCAAACAGATCGAAGCTGAACTGGAATATCCGGGACAGATCAAGGTCAATGTGATCCGTGAGAGCCGCGCAGTAGATTACGCGAAATAATTCTTTCTGAAACATAAACGTGAAAGTTCAAAAGAGTATGATATCCATACAGGATGTCATACTCTTTTTTTCGTATGCATGTAGCGGAGACACCATCTTTTTGTTCTATTCATCCATGCATGTTCGTAAACTGATACGGGGTGAGGGGATGAAATATGAAACCGGAATTTATGAAAGAAAAAAGTATCCGGGGCAGCTCCTGTTTGGAATGGGATTTCTGATCGGAGTGATTTTACCGAATTTTATTTACCGGACACAGTGGCGTCAGAGCACCGCATCGTCTATGTATCTTATGGGGATTTTTTCGGGAGATAACAGCGCAGAGTATTTCTGGCAGGTACTCAGGATGAGAGGTGGAATCTTTCTGCTTGCGGCATGCAGCGGTGTGACGATATTTGGAATGCCACTGTCCATCATGGGAATGCTTGCGGGAGGAGTTTCCATCGGAATGCTGCTCACTGTATCAGTGCTGCAGTTTGGACTGAACGGAGGACTGATCGGAGCCGGACTTCTTTTTCCGCAGTATCTTCTGTATCTGCCATGCATGTTTATTGGTCTGGAACAGATTTACAGCTGTTCAAAAAGACTGTGGAAGAACCGCTCTTTTTCAGCCGGGCAGATTAGTGGATACCTTCTGAGAATGTTGTTTTGTGCGGTACTCTGTCTGGCGGGGATTCTTCTGGAAGTATACTGTAACCCGAAGATTACAGAAATTCTGATAAAAAATTTAAAAATATTTTGAGAGGATCTTACCAGATGTGGTGGTGGTTTACAATAAAATCTCGATATTTGGTGGAAGATGTCGAAAATGCCTGTTTTGCAGGCTTTACATGCAAAAATAGTGTTTGATTTTATGTAAAATAATCAGTATAATACAGGTACATTTTCAGGAAAATATGTAGAAACAGAGTTGGGATGAAGCAGAATGGAAAGAGTAGTCGAGGAGTTCATTTTATATTTACATAATACAAAAAATACCTCAAAAAATACAGAAGTGTCGTATGAACGCGATCTGAAAAAACTGATCCGGTATTTACAGGAACAGAATCTTACAGATTTTTCGGAAGTGACCGGCACAGACCTGCAGGGTTACCTGAATAAAATAAAGAGTGAAAATCTGGCGGCATCGACGATCTCAAGAAATATTGCGTCAATCAGGGCACTGTATCATTATCTGGTAAAAACAGGAATTGTGGAAGAAGACCCGACAGAGGCATTACATACACCGAAGATTGAGAAGAAACTGCCGGAGATCCTTTCTGTTGAGGAAGTAGATCGTCTGTTGAAGCAGCCGGATATCCGTACACCGAAGGGCATCCGTGACAATGCGATGATGGAACTTCTGTATGCAACGGGCATGCGTGTCAGCGAACTGATTCATCTCCGGACTACAGATATTAATCTTCAGATGGGTTATGTGGTATGTCATGACAGTGACAAAGAGCGTATCATTCCGATCGGAAATGTAAGCCGTAATGCGATTTTGCAATATATGGAGCATTCCAGAGGATTTTTTGCAAAAGATACAAATGAGAGTGCATTATTTACGAACTGCTCCGGAAAATCCATGAGCAGACAGGGATTTTGGAAAGTATTGAAAGGATACGCGGCAGATGCCGGAATCCACAGAGATATCACGCCACATACACTTCGCCATTCGTTTGCAGCGCATATGCTGCAGAACGGGGCGGATGTAAAAAGTGTACAGGAAATGCTGGGACATGCAGACATTTCATCGACACAGATTTATCTGGGACTGAATGTTTCGAAGATGAGAGATGTGTATATGAAAGCACACCCGAGACATTGAAGTTTAATTAAGGACCTGCCGACCGGCAGGTCCTTTTGACTGACTTATCAGCACATTTCTGCGATTGTATAAAGCAGTTTTTCGGATTCTTCCCATCCAAGACAAGGGTCTGTGATGGATTTTCCGTAGATATGTGTACCACCAATCTTCTGGTTGCCCGGCTCGATATAACTTTCAATCATAAAGCCTTTGACCAGTTTGTGAAGTTCCGGATCGACCATGCGGCTGTGGAGAACTTCTTTTGCAATACGAACCTGCTGTTCATACTGCTTGTTGGAATTGGAGTGGTTGGTATCAACGATCACTGCAGGGTTCTGCAGGTTCTTTTCCTGATATTTTTCCCACAGAAGACGGAGATCTTCGTAATGGTAGTTCGGAATTGCTTCGCCATGTTTATTTACAGCACCACGCAGGATGGTGTGTGCCAGAGGATTTCCGGCTGTTTCAACCTCCCAGCTTCTGTAGATAAAACGGTGGGAGCCCTGTGCTGCGACAACAGAGTTGAGCATAACGCTGTAATCACCGCTGGTCGGGTTTTTCATTCCGGCTGGAACATCCATACCGCTGACCGTAAGTCGATGCTGCTGATCTTCTACGGAACGTGCGCCTACAGCGACATAAGAAAGAATGTCGGAGAGATAACGGTAGTTTTCAGGATAAAGCATTTCATCTGCACAGGTAAAACCGCTTTCCTGGATTGCATGTATATGCATTTTACGGATGGCAATCAGACCGGCAAGCATATCCGGAGCTTTTTCCGGATCCGGCTGATGAACCATACCTTTGTAACCTTCGCCTGTTGTACGTGGCTTGTTTGTATAAACTCGTGGAATGATCAGGACTTTATCTTCGATTTTTTCCTGAACTTTGCGGAGACGGAGAAGATAGTCACATACAGCATCTTCGTTGTCCGCAGAACAAGGTCCGATGATGGCAAGAAATTTATCGGATTTCCCGGTAAAAACATCACGGATTTCCTGATCTCTTTTTGCCTTTAATTCCTGAATGGCAGTATCAATGGGATACTGATTACGTATTTCGGCAGGTGTAGGCAGTTTCTTTAAAAAAGTGAATCCCATATTTTCCTCCTCGTGTCCAACGCGTTTTCAATTGGACATATCAGGCTTATTATATATGATTGTTAAGTAATTGTCGATAGGGAAAGGTACGTATTTTGTCGAAATCCTCAGGATTTTATATGGTAAAGTGTATAAATATGCATAATGCTTAAGAGCATTTCACTGAGAAGTAATCCATAAAGATACCCACGTATACCAATCAGCGGAATTGCAAATAATACAAACAGGATGCGGATAAGGCTTCCTGCTGCATTATGAAGGAGCGTTGCTCCGGTTTTTCCAAGACCGTTCAGGATACTTGTGAGCGTGATGTTTGTATACAAAAAGGGACAGACAAAGGAAAGCGTACGGATACAGGTTCCGGCTGCAACTTCATGAAACAGAAGTTCGCCTGCAAACGGACCGAAAAAATAAAAAAATCCCGTACAGGCAGCACCGACCAGAAAGCAGGCAGCGCATGCACGGCTGGCTATATAGCGAATACGCCGGTGAGCTCCGAGCGCCTGCAGTTCTGCGACAGACGGCGTGAGCATGACGGCTGCGGAATTTGTGACTGTGGACGGAAAAAGAATGCAGGGAAGAGCCATGCCTGTAAAAATTCCGTACAGACTCAGAGCATTACTCTGGGAAAAGCCATACATACGCAATCGCTGTGGGATCAGCACAACTTCGATCGCAGCGAGCAGTGAGAGAAGCAGACGATTGAGTGTCAGGGGGAAAGCAGTCTCTGCAAGGTCAGCCAGCTTCTGAAACGGTGCTTTTATATGGAAAAAAGAATAATTTTCTGCATGAAGATGCAGACTTAAAAAAAGCAGAGACGATAAAACTGCAGCTAATTCCGCAATCAGAGCACCTACTATTGCTATCTGCGCAGTTATGTCAATGCCACGGGAGAGAAAAATCTTTACAAGTATATAAGAAGAAAGAATACGTACAGTCTGCTCGATGATCTGGGTACATGCCGGATAACCGGCTTTTTGGCGGCCGAAATAGTAACTGCTGATACAGACATGGAGAGAAGAGAAAGGAAAACAAAATGCCATGATCCGGATCAGTGCTTCGGTTTCCGGCTCTTTCAGGATTTCTCCGGCAAACCATCCGGCGAAAGTGTAAAAGATCCACATAGCCACAAGGGAAAGTCCGAGCGCAAAAAGTGTACCGACGCAAAAAGAATCTCCGGCTTCCTGTTTTTTCTTTAAAGCAGTCTGAGAAGCAACTGTTCGGGAAAGCGCTGTCTGGATTCCGGAGGTTGTTACAGCAAGTACCATATGCTGAAGCGGAACAACAAGCTGATACAGACCGATCCCTCTGGAACCAATTGTCTGTGAAAGGAATATCCTATAGAAAAAGCCCATGATCCGGCTGATGATACCGGCCGCGGAAAGCAGAAAAGTTCCTGCAAAAAAACGCTTTTTTGACATAAAAATTACCTGGCTGCTTTTTTGTCAGTATATGCAGAAAACCTCCTTGACAGACCGATTCCTTTCTGTTAAAGTATGACTTGAAATAAATCCGACGAAAACACTAGGAATTAAAGAGGTGAGTGGATGAAACTGTCAACAAGGGCAAGATACGGGCTGAAAGCTCTGATTGATCTTGGCCTGCATTGTGAAACAGAAGCCGTTTCCATTCAGAGTATTGCAAGTCGGCAGAATATTTCGGACAGCTATCTCGAACAGCTGATGGCGAAGCTTAAGAAGGCAGGTCTGGTGGAGAGCACCAGAGGCGCCGGTGGCGGATATCGTCTGGGACGTCCTGCAGCAGAGATCTCTGTTGGTGATGTCCTGAGAGTTCTTGAGGGAAGCCTTGAAGCAGCACAGTGCTCCGGCATGGAAGATGAGAGCACCTGTGAGAATCACGATATATGTGTGACGAAATATGTGTGGAAACGAATCAACGACAGTATTACACAGGCGGTAGATACCATGATGCTGGATCAGTTGATAGAGGAAAGCCGGAAAAAACAAAAAGAAAAAATGTAATATTCATTTTTAAGCAGGAGGAAAAAAACATGAGTAAATTAATATATCTGGATAATGCAGCCACAACAAAAACTGCACCGGAAGTTCTTGATGCAATGCTTCCGTATTTTTCTGAATTTTATGGAAACCCGTCCAGTATTTATGATTTTGCCCAGAAGAGCAAAGAAGCAGTGACAAAGGGAAGACAGCAGATCGCGGACGTTCTGAATGCAAAAAAAGAAGAAATTTACTTTACAGCAGGCGGAAGTGAAGCGGATAACTGGGCACTGAAGGCTACTTTTGAAGCATACAAATCAAAAGGAAATCACATTATTACAACAAAGATCGAGCATCATGCTATTCTTCATACATGTGAATACCTCGAAAAAGAAAGAGGAGCAAAGATCACATACCTTGATGTAGACGAAAACGGTATCGTACGTCTGGATGAACTGGAAAAAGCAATCACACCGGAGACCATCCTGATTTCCGTAATGTTTGCAAACAACGAGATCGGATCTATTCAGCCGATTAAAGAAATCGGACGTATTGCCAGAGAACACGGCATTCTGTTCCATACAGATGCAGTACAGGCATTTTGTCAGGTCCCGATCGATGTAGATGAATGCAACATCGATATGCTGAGCTCCAGCGGACACAAGATTAACGGACCGAAAGGAATCGGTTTCCTTTATATCCGTAAAGGTGTAAAGATCAAATCCTTCGTACATGGCGGTGCACAGGAGCGTAAACGTCGTGCCGGTACAGAAAATGTTCCGGGAATCGTAGGTTACGGTGCAGCTGCAGAACGTGCAATGAAAAACATGAAAGAACGTACCGAAAAAGAAATCGAACTGAGAGATTACCTCATCGGACGTCTTACCAGTGAAATTCCGTACTCCAGACTGAACGGTGACAGAGTGAAGAGACTTCCGAACAACGTTAACGTAAGCTTCCAGTTCATCGAAGGTGAATCCATGCTTCTGATGCTTGATCAGAACGGCATCTGCGGATCAAGCGGCTCTGCATGCACATCCGGTTCCCTTGACCCGTCTCATGTACTTCTGGCAATCGGACTGCCTCATGAGATCGCACACGGTTCTCTGAGACTTACCTTAAGTGAAGAGACAACCAAAGAAGATCTGGACTTTACAGTAGACAAACTGAAAGAAATCGTACAGTATCTGAGAAGCATGTCTCCACTGTATGAAGACTTTATGAAAAACCAGAAGTAAATAACAGAATCTAAACAGTATTTACGGCAGACAAAAGACAATAACAGGAGGAATTAAATATTATGTACAGCGAAAAAGTAATGGATCATTTTCAGCATCCGAGAAATGTAGGAGAAATCGAAGACGCCAGCGGTGTAGGAACTGTTGGTAATGCAAAATGTGGAGATATCATGAGAATGTTCCTTGATATCGACGATGAGACACATATCATCAAAGAATGCAAATTCAAAACATTCGGCTGTGGTGCAGCTGTTGCTACAAGCAGTATGGCTACAGAAATGGTAAAAGGTAAGACAATCGAAGAAGCAATGCAGATTACAAACAAAGCCGTTATGGAAGCTCTGGACGGACTTCCGCCGGTTAAAGTACACTGCTCCCTTCTTGCAGAAGAGGCAATTCATGCTGCACTGTGGGACTATGCACAGAAACATGGCATCGTGATTGAAGGACTGGACAAACCGAAGTCTGATATCAGCGAAGGCGAAGAGGAAGAAGAGTATTAATAACTGTGGCTGATTGTGAGGTGAAAGGTTGACAGGACTTACAGACGAACAGGTAAATGAGCGAATTGCGGAGGGAAAGGTCAATGCGGACGAAAATCCGAATACGCGTACCTATAAGCAGATCGTCAGAGAAAACACACTGACATTTTTCAACTTTCTGAACCTTGTACTTCTGGTACTGGTTCTCCTGGTGGGCTCTTACAAAAATGCGTTTTTTGTATGTATCATTATCATTAATACGCTGATTGGTATTGCTCAGGAGATCCGTGCCAAAAAAACAATCGATAAGCTGGCAATTCTTACAGCCAGAAAATCCGTTGTTATCCGTGAAGGACAGAAATGGACCGTTCCGACGGAAGAACTGGTACTTGATGATGTGGTCTGTCTTAAGACCGGTGATCAGGTGCCGGCTGATGCCCGTATACTGGAAGGCAGCCTGGAAGTAAACGAATCATTACTTACAGGAGAATCGGATAATCTTCCGAAGAATGAAGGAGACGAACTTTTTTCAGGAAGTTTTGTAACATCAGGAGAAGCGTGCTGTCAGATCATTCATGTAGGAAAGGATAATTATGCAGCACAGATCACCAGCGAAGCGAAGGAATTTAAACGACACAATTCCGAACTGAAAAATTCCCTGAATGCGATCCTTAAAGTGATCAGTATTATTATTGTGCCGCTCGGTGCACTGTTATTTTATAAGCAGTATTATATCGTAGGCGATACATTCAGAGATTCCGTAGTGAGCATGGTAGCCGGAGTCCTGGGAATGATTCCTGAGGGACTTGTCCTTCTGACAAGTGTTGCGCTGACCCTCGGTGCACTTGTACTTGCAAACAAAAAGACGCTTGTACAGGAGCTTTACTGCATCGAGACACTTGCAAGAGTCGATACGCTCTGTCTGGACAAGACCGGAACGATTACCGAAGGAACTATGTGTGTGGAGCGCGTGGAACCGTATGTAAGTACAGGACGAACTGAGACAGCTGCGACAGAGCCTGAGTCCGCAGAAAGCCCGGAGACAGAAGCGCAGGCTGATGCTGATGAGGCGCAGAGTGAGGCGGCAGAACAGGTACAGGCGCTGGAGAATGAAGCAAGTCAGAGGACTCTGACAGACTTGACAGAAGATGCAGAATCAGATGAGGGACAGGTTGCGGCAGATCCTGCGTTCATGGAAGAAATTGATGTCATCATGGGCAATATGATGTACGTGCTTAAAGATCAGAATGCGACGATTGATGCACTTCGTAAGCGTTTTCCGGAAAAGCAGGACATGACTCCGGAACATGTGATCCCGTTCTCTTCTGACCGTAAATACAGTGGTGCCGTTTTTGAAGAAAAAGGCACTTATCTGATGGGAGCAGCACAGTTTTTGTTTCCGGAGGATAATGAAGAACTGACGGAGAAATGTCAGGCTTATGCAGAAGAAGGCCTTCGAGTGCTTGTACTTGCACACAGTTCTCAGAATGCGGAAGGGACAGAACTTCCGGAAGGGCTGGAACCTCTGGCATTGATGCTTCTTACCGATGTGATCCGAGAGGAAGCACCTGATACACTGGCTTTCTTTGACAGCCAGGAAGTAGATCTTAAAGTAATTTCCGGTGATGATCCGGTGACAGTTGCCGCGATTGCGAGACGTGCAGGTCTTAAGAATGCGGACAGCTATGTAGATGCAACGACACTGACAACTGAGGAAGAATTGCAGGATGCAGTGGCACAGTACAGCGTATTCGGGCGTGTTACACCGCAGCAGAAGAAGGCGATGGTGCAGGCTTTGCAGTCGCAGGGACATACAGTTGCGATGACCGGTGATGGTGTCAATGACGTACTTGCCCTGAAAGAAGCGGACTGCAGTATTGCAATGGCGCAGGGCAGTGATGCGGCAAAGAATATTGCGAATGTGGTACTTCTGGATTCTAACTTTGCTTCTATGCCACATATCGTAAATCAGGGGCGAAGAGTTGTAAACAACATTCGTACAGCAGCATCGATGTTCCTGATTAAGACGATGTTTTCTGTTATGTTGTCTCTGCTGACGATCTTTTTCGGAAATGCATATCCGTTCGAGCCGATTCAGATGTCACTGATCAGTGCGTGTGCGGTTGGCATTCCGACATTCCTTCTTGCACAGGAGAATAACTACGAAAAGATTGACCATACGTTTTTACGGCATGTATTTATCAATGCTTTTCCGGCAGCGATTACGATCACATCCTGTGTATTTGCAGTAATGCTTGTCTGTCAGAATGTATATCATTCTATGGCAATGCTGAATACTGCATGTGTCCTTGTGACCGGATGGAATTACATGGCAGCATTAAAAACAGTCTATGCACCGCTTAATACGTATCGTAAGGTAATTATCTACGGTATGCAGTTTATTTTCTTTGCGGCGGCTGTTATTTTCCAGAAACTGCTTTCGCTTGGTTCGCTGGATTTCGGTATGATTATTCTTGTATTTATACTGATGACATTTGCACCGGTACTGATCGATGTGATCACGGTCTGGCTGAAAGGCATTTATGCCCGTTCGCTGGATCAGGAAACACCGGGACGCTTTACCGGATTCATCGACAAACTTCGTAAATAAATATATAATATCCTCACATAGGATATCGATAAGACATTAAGAAAGGCTCTGGTCATCATGACCGGAGCCTTTTGGCTGGTGGAGCTGAACTGGTAAGGAGTAAGTGCAGGCAGAGGATATTGAATTGCAGGATGCAGATGACTCTGTAAAGAGTAAGTGCTGAGCAGGATCACGAAATTGCGAGGTGTGGATGACTCTGTAAAGAGTAAGTGCTGAGCAGGATCACGAAAATGCAGGGCGCAGATGACTCCGTAAAGAGTAAGTGCTGAGCAGGTCCACGAAAATGCAGGGCGCAGATGACTCCGTAAAGAGTAAGTGCTGAGCAGGTCCACGAAATTGCGAGGTGTGGATGACTCTGTAAAGAGTAAGTGCTGAGCAGGTCCACAGAATTTCGAAATTCGGATGACTGATAAGATGGCAAGTGTCCCCAGAGTCATTGAACTGCCATTATGAGAAAATATTCAGATAAAAAACAGCTCTGTGAATCATTTATCGGTCCACAGAGCTGTATTGTTTACTACGAAAGGTACTCTTGAATTTATTTCTTATTTCTGCACAGCCAATAGCATCCGAATGCCGGGATCTGTACGCCTTTGGCTTCCAGTTCACAGCCGGAGATGAGGTCTGTGTACATGCCGTCTTCTTCATCAATCCATGCAACTTTGTCGTTTTCGCTGAAGTTGTAGATTCCGATGAATTTCTCTTCATCATTTTCACGTACAAAAGCAAGAATTGAATTATCCCATGTGTCGATGGTATGAAGCGGTACATTGCTGTTAAATACGCTGTGACTGGTACGGATATGTTCCAGCTTATCAAGTGCAGGGAAGAGTTTTCCCTGTACAGTAGCCGGATCATGACGGTTTTCGGCCAGTTTCCAGTCAAAGTTTCCTCTGTGGAGATAACGGGAATCATTTGCTTTTTCCGGATCATCTTTGTAAGTATAATCATTTACCTGACCAATCTCGTCACCACTGTAAATTACCGGGATACCGGACTGAGAAAGCATAAATGCATGCAGCGTAATGTCATAGCGGACAGCTCTGTCCACACCTTCCTGATTTCCTTCAAATCCAAAACGTTCAATACCGCAGAGTGAAGCGGTTGTTCCGCAGAGTCTTGCATCGCCAAGACGTGGGTCATCGTTATAAAGTTCTCCTCGTGCAAATGAATCCGGATATTTTCCTGTAAGGAAATCATTCAGGTATTTCTTATGAGGTACTTCCTGAATACCGAAGTTTTCCAGATATTCATAATCCAGTCCCCATCCGATATCATCATGGCAGCGGAGATAATTCTGGAATACGTAGTCTCTTGGAAGGTTTGAGATGATATCCAGCTGGCGGCGCAGCAGAGAAACATCTCTGGTTGCAACTGTGTGCCAGGTGCTTGCCATAGTTGTTACATTGTACAGCAGATGGCATTCTGGTTTCTCGACAGTTCCGAAGTATGGAACAACCTTTTCAGGAGCCATAACAACCTCTCCGAGAAGAAGTACGCCAGGGCATACAATCTCGCAGACCATACGCATGATACGTACAATGGTGTGAACCTGTGGAAGATTGCGGCAGTTGGTTCCAAGCTGTTTCCAGATATATGGTACAGCATCCAGACGAACGATATCCACACCCTGGTTGGCAAGATACAGCATATTAAAGATCATTTCGTTCAGAACAATCGGATTGCGGTAATTCAGATCCCACTGATAAGGATAGAAGGTAGTCATAACATGTTTATGAAGATCTTCCAGCCAGGTAAAGTTGCCAGGTGCAGTAGTTGGGAAAACTTCCGGGCAGGTCTGCTCATATAAAGAAGGAATATCATAGTTGTCAAAGAAGAAGTAACGGTCTTGATATTCTTTTTCTCCTGCACGGGCGCGTTTTGCCCATTCGTGATCTTCGGATGTATGGTTCATGACGAAATCCAGGCAGACGTTGATACCACGTTTGTGGCAGGCTTCAGTCAGATCTGCAAAATCATCCATGGTTCCGAGTTCTTCCTGGACTTTACGGAAATCAGCAACCGCATAACCGCCGTCGCTGCGTCCTTTCGGGGAGTCAAGAAGCGGCATCAGATGCAGATAATTAACATTGCATTCCTGTATATAATCCAGTTTGGATTCCAGATTGGAAAGAGTACCGGCAAAAGCATTGACATACATCATCATACCGGTAAGATCATTGCGCTTGTACCATGTCGGATCTTTTTCGCGTTTCAGATCAGATTCTTTCAGGGCATCATTTCGCATGTCGTAGAACTTCTTGAGTACTTTCAGAAGATCATTCAGATGCATTGTGACATATGGATTGTCCTGATACAGTTCACAGTAGAGCCATTTCAGTTCGTCGAGATGGCGGGCAAGACGCTCGCAGTAGATGCGGTCGTCGTCACGTTTGTTTTCAAGTCTGACCGGATCGGATTTTGCAGTTTCGACTTTGACAGCCTCGGTCTTCCTGGTTTCCACCTTAACCGGATCGGATTTTGCAGTTTCGACTTTGACAGCCTCGGTTTTCTTAGTCTCCACCTTAACCGGCTCGGCCTTTTTTGTCTCAACTTTAACCGTTTCAGTCTTTTTAGTTTCCACCTTTAACGGTTCGATGGTTTTAACTGCTTTTTTGACGGGTTCTGCTTTTGGTGCGGCAGTCTGTGCCGCAGAAGCTCTGGCAGCTTCACGCTTTTTCTGAAGACGTTTTTTTGCCATAATAAATAGCCTCCTTTTGTATCTTTATCTGAAAATTAATTAATAGCTATAATTTAATAAATTCCGGCTTGCGGTTTTGGAATACAGTATAGTATTTAAAGCCGCTTTCTGCAAGTATGGCAGCAGCCTTATCAAAATCATAGGCGATTTTGTCCGGGGTATGTGCATCGGCTCCGACCGTGATGATCTCGCCGCCAAGTTCACGATAACGGCGGATGACGGCACGGCAGGGATTCGGTTCCCCGAGACCATAATGGAAACCACCTGTATTCAGCTCGATTCCGAGATTTTTGTCAATGACTGTGCGCAGGATCTCATCCAGAATATCCTGATAACGTTCATAGGAATATTCTCTGTTCTGATTCGGACCATAGCGGACTATATAGTCGATATGTCCGTAAACATCCATTCCGGAAAAAGCATTAAGATTCTCAAGAATAGATTCAAAATATTCCCGGTAACACGCGGATTCCTCACGATTTTCAAAAAACACTCCATAATATGGATCATAACCATGAACCACATGAGAAGAACCAATCACGAAATCAAAAGGTATTGTCTTAAGAAGTTCGTTCAAAGAATCGGCGAGATGTGGCTGCAGTCCCAGCTCAATGCCGAAATGTATATTCAGTTTTGAACGGTATTTCTCCTGAAGTGAGAAAAGCGTCTCTCTGTATCCGTCCAGATCAAGCTCAAATGTTTCATTATCCGGTGTGGGTGGGTAATCAGGATCCAGATGCTCTGTAAAACAGATGCCGGAGAGATTCCGTCGGATCGCCTCATGAATCATATCTTCCATAGATGTGTCTGAGTCAGCAGAAAAAGAAGAATGCATATGGCAGTCCCATAAGATCTGATTTGACATTTTTGTATCCTCCTTTGCATGGACTGACACTATTATAGCATGTAAAAAACGTTCCTGCTATGGTTTCATTTCTATATTAAAACATTTTTATCATGTTTTTTTATAAAATGGTCTTGAATTTTTGTACAAGATTCGATACAATATGCAATAGGTTGACGTTTCTTTAACAAACGCCATAAATCAACCATTTAATTCATAGGAGGAATTTATCATGGCAGTAAAAGTTGCAATTAACGGATTTGGCCGTATCGGTCGTCTGGCTTTCCGTCAGATGTTTGGAGCAGAAGGATTTGAAATCGTTGCTATCAACGACCTTACATCCCCGAAAATGCTGGCTCACTTATTAAAATATGATTCAACTCAGGGAAGATACGCTCTGGCTGACAAAGTAGAAGCAGGCGAAGATTCCATCACAGTTGACGGAAAAGAAATCAAAATCTATGCAAAAGCTAACGCTGCAGAACTTCCTTGGGGAGAAATCGGTGTAGACGTAGTTCTCGAGTGCACAGGTTTCTATACATCCAAAGACAAAGCTCAGGCTCATATCGATGCAGGTGCTAAACACGTTGTTATTTCCGCTCCGGCTGGAAACGACCTTAAGACAATCGTTTACAATGTAAACCATGAAGGTCTTACAAACGAAGATAAAATCATCTCCGCTGCATCCTGTACTACAAACTGCCTTGCACCAATGGCTAAGGCTCTTAACGATCTTGCACCGATCAAATCCGGTATCATGTGCACAATCCA
>CAKROE010000053.1 GCA_934371915.1 uncultured Blautia sp.
TCCGGAAGGATTGCATCATAGAAGTCTGTGCTGGAACCAAATGTGCTTGCAAGGAAATCTTCTGCAAGTTCTACATTTTTGCAGTTGGATGTAATATACCAGGAAGATCCACCGTTGTTAGCATAGTTTGTAGCTGTATCAACGTCGTCAACTTTAGGCATTGTTGTGATTTCCCAAAGACCTTTCTGATCTTCTGTAGACATCAGAGTAGCTGTGATCCAGTTACCATTTACGATACCGGCTGCTTCGCCGCCTGTGATTGTTGCGATGTATTCATCCCAGTTGTTTACAAGTTTAACAACATCATTTTTAACGAGGTCTACATAAAGGTTGATGCATTTTTCTGCAACATCATTTCCAACGATATAAGCTTCGCCGTCTTCATTTACGAAGTTAGCTCCACAGGACTGCATCATCATCATCAGAGTATCGCCGCCTGTAGCTTCGCTTGTAAGAAGGTATTTGCCTGTTTTTTCATGAAGGTCTTTACCGATTTCCATGAATTTGGACCATGTGATGTCTGTCAGATCATCCAGTGTATATCCAGCTTCTTCAAGGATATCTGTACGGTAGCATGCAATAACAGCACCATTGTCAAACGGAACACCATAATGTGTGTCATCTACCATGGAGTAGGACTGTTTCAGTTTTCCGAAATCATCCCAGTTGATATCCATATCTTTGAGATCTGTAAATGCATCCGGATAGCTCTTCAGATATTTCTGATAGCTGTTGTCCTGCATCAGAACGATGTCCGGAAGTGTGCTGTAGTCACCAGCGTTAGCTGCTGTTGTAAGTTTTGTCTGGCAGTCATCAGAAGATGTTTCGATAATGTCTACTGAGAAGCCTTCATGGTCTTTAGCGTACTGTTCGCCGGCGATCTGCATGGATTTGATGTTGAAGTTCTGGTCCCATGCCCATACGGTTAATGTATTGTCATCTCCGGAATCGGCGGAAACAACTGTAGCTGTTCCTGCGAAAGACGCTGCCATAACGCCTGTCAGTAATACTGCAAGTAATTTTTTCTTCATGAATGTGTCCTCCTTTTATTAAGCGTATTCTCTTTTCCGAATTGCTTATGAACCAATTATAGCATCCCGTTTTTTGATATAGTTTGCATAACCGCACATATAATGTGCATTTTCAACCATTTTATCTATTTTGCACTATGAACAGCCTTTAGTTTTGTATTTTTTGTTTGTTTTTCGTGTTTTGTCGTTTTTCTTCATGTCATTTTAATGAAAAAAATCCTCTCTTTTCGACATTCTGTACACTTTCCTTGTCGGCAAGAGAGGTCTTTGTTCTTATTTCATAAATTTTTCATTCATTTTTTGTACACATTTCACAGAATTTCAAAGGAATTATGCAAAATAGACCTTTTCAGGATGCTGTGTTTTCATCGTATGAAGCATCTCTTCTGTAAGATCCAGAAGCAGTTTGATCTTGCGTCCGTCTTCTTTGATGATCATTGTATAGTACGGAATATTATCATCATAGGAAGTATAATCGTATTTTTTCAACTGTTCCGTGCCGCCGTTCTTTTTGTATTTCGCAACACTTTCATGCCAGTGCGGGGCAGTTACTTCCATGTTTTTCAGTTCCAGTACATGCGCAGTCTTACGATATTTTTTACCATAAATCACGTCGATGCTGAGTGTATCATTTTCCAGGGTGTACTCATAATCCTTCTGGCTGAAAATATCAAACAAAAAATAAAGCGCTGCAAGAAGAAATCCTGCCAGCATAAAGGACTGGGATATTGTGATTCCCATGATCACAAAGATTACCGCAAACAAAATCATTACTTTCCGGAGAACTCCGGACATGCTTTTTTTCTTTCGGGAGACCTGCTCCACAATCTTATAGTCATACATATAAATGATTCCTTTCTCTTTTTTCTACCATCCTTTTTCTGAATGAATGTCAAATCGCAGAAGCTGCTGTTCATAGCTTTCCGGACGTTTCCGCCATTCGAGAGGAGTGACTCCCATCAGCTGTTTAAAGTTTCTGTTAAATGTCGAATTTGTCGTAAATCCACATTTATGAGCAACATCCGCAACCGGGGCATCTGTGGTCTCCAGAAGTTCACATGCCGTATGGACACGCACGGTATTAATATATTCCAATGGGCTCATCTTCATATAGGAAGTAAAAACTCTCCGGAAATGCGTCTCGCTGATATGACAGATATTCGCCAGATCCTCTACTTTGATATCCTCCATGTAGTGATATGACACGTAATCCAACACACGGGTAATCATATTGGTAAGCTTACCGGCGTCTTCCGCAGCCTTGTCCTCTCCTGAATCTCTGTTTAACCTGGCAATTTCTACCAGAAGTGCTGCAAGCACTCCCTTCGCCTCCTCCAGAAAAAATTCTTCACCATCTCTCATAATATCCATGATCTTGCGGATTTTTTTCGAGATAGATAAATTCTCATTCTCTTCAAAAAACAAAGCCCTGGAATAGATACGCTGAATCACCTTTTCCGCCTTGACCGGATTATCCAGAAATTTTTTCATAAATCCTTCAACGTCTATAAACAGATATTCCCATTTACTGACCGTACCGATATCACTGTTCGTTGTATGCGGATAGTTCGGCGGAATCACCGTAACGATGCCTCCATAGAAACGTTCTTCCTCTTCACCAAGCACCATATGTCCGTTGCCGTCATAACAGTACCCGATTTCAAGATAATTATGAAAGTGAAGATAATCCACATCATTCCCGTAATTCTGGACCCATTTCTGCCCAAGAAGTGCCAGGATCGGACTTCCCGCCGACATCTGGTAATATCGGAATTCCATCTTCGGTTTTCTTCTTTTTTTTGCCATTTTAGCTCCCCGTTTCAATTCAAGTCGAACATTTATCTGTTTATTGTACTATATATTTTCCAACAAAAAAAGATTACCTTTTACAATTTCGGTAATCTTTTTCTGTCATTTTATTTTGATCGTTATTTATTTTTATTAACCATTTCTCCGATCACATAGCACAGAGCTGCAACGACCATACCATTGATAGATGCAATTCCCCATGTCACTACGTTTGCCACGATCGCACCAAGGATCACACCTGCTACGGCAAACCAGTTGACAGTTACCATCTTGACTGTATCAGTATCGTAGGCTTTTTTGTTCATAAAATAAGAAAGTACAAGAATAATTCCAACCGGAGGCAGTGTACAGTTCAGGATATTCAGCCATCCGCAGAAGTTGTAATACAGCCATACAGAAAGCAGTGTTCCGATAACACCGGAGATCAGAACCATCGGTTTCTTTCTCTTATTGAAAATGTTTGCAAGACCAAGTCCTGCTGTATACAGAGCATTGTCATTTGTTGTCCAGATATTTAATCCCAGAACAAGGATTGCAAGATAAAACAGATTCAGACGAATCATAACTTCAAAAATATCATTTCCGCCAACAAAGATATAAGAGATTGCTCCAAAGAAGAACATCAGGGAGTTTCCGATAAAGAAGGCAACTACTGTTGCGATCGTTCCCTGTTTACCATTTTTTGCAAATCGTGTAAAGTTCGGTGTTGCGGTTCCTCCTGATACAAAAGAACCAATTGCAAGTCCTGCGCCGCCGATAACACTCAGAGAGCCGCTGGATTTGGCAAACTGATCAACAATCGTGCCATCACCCTGCTTAACCGCCATGATCATTGCCACTGTTCCAAGAATTGCAACAAGCGGTACGGCAATATAACTGATCACGGTAAGAGATTTAATTCCAAAATATGCAGATGCGGTCATACATGCTCCTGCGATCAGGATCAGCACCCATTCTACTGCAGTGCTTCCGCCAAAAAGTTCACGTGCTACCGGAATTGCAAACATCGCAATACCTACGCCAAACCATCCGATCTGTGTAAAGCTTGTCAGCGCTGAAGAAATATAAGAACCCTTTTCTCCAAACGCTCTCTTGGAAAGCAGGTCAAGACTTAAGCCTGTCTCTGCGCCCACATAGCCAAGCAGACCTGTATAAACACCAAGGATCGCACCACCCAGAAGAAGGGCTTTAATAAATCCCCAGAAATCAAGTCCTGCTGCCATTTCCTGTCCTACCCACATGCTCGCAGAAAAGAAAGTAAATCCAAGCATGATCATAAACATTGTCAGGAATCTGCGTCTGCTCCACTTCGGAACCGCGCACTCTGCAAAGTCAATGTCCACCTTTCCCTGCTCCGTACTGTTTGCTGTTGTCATTTTTTCACTCATCTTTTCTCCCCGTTTCCCTTAGTCCAGAATGTATTTACGCAGTGCGTCCGTAAATTCTCCGATACGCTGCTCTGCAAGTTCCTTTAAAGTGATATCCTTCATGCTTTCAATATAGCCAAGTTCCTGACGATACAGCCATTTTGCATCAGCCGGACGAACTTTCTGATAGTGGTTTGCTTTTACCCAGTCTTCGTAACTGATCGGGGTCGGATAGCCAAGTTTCTCATCGAGAAGCTCTTTGAAGTCGATCTTGTCGGCTCTTTCTTTGATTCCTTCCCAGAATTCCAGAACTTCCTCTACATGTTCATGGATCTCATAACGTCTCGCGCCGCCATCATAAATAATGCATTTTTCAAAAAGCGGACTGCACATAGAAAGTGTCTCTCTTCTGAATTCAGGCGCAACGATACCGCCCTTCCAGTAGAAATCCACGTCCGGAAGATTGATTCCGGAAACACCCTTGTCCTGATATGTGCTGAAGATTCCTTCATAATAAACAGTGATAAATCCTTCGAATTCCGGCCAGAATTCGCGGATCTCTGCAGTAAGCTTCTCAAGGATATCGATTCCCTTCGTTCCGCCGATTGTAAAAATAATGATATTACGGAGTCTTGCACCATGATCTCTGTAAAAATCAGTTACATAGCGAAGGCAGTGGATCAGAGTCTCTCCACTTGCAATGATGTCACCGATCATCAGTGTACTGTCCGGAACCATTGTAAGCTTACTGTACTTGATCTCCAAGCCTGCGATCTCTTCTTTCTCAAAGACACGCTCACTGGAAAGGAAGCTGATATCATGAACACGGATATGCTCTCTGTAGCAAGCCTCTTCCAGAGGATAGTTCAAAGCTCCTCTTAAAATAGAAAGAATATTGGCTGTCGTAACCTTTTTCTGCTCCTTCAGATAATAAAGCATCTGAGAAGTAGAGGATACAAGGCAGTTATAAACCTCATAACCGACAATCTCCGGTGTATTCAGAAGCTTTCTGGATTCCGCCTCAGAAATCACATAATACTCATTTTCATACTCTCCGCCTTCAAGTCGATAACAGGCAACGCCCTGTTCGTCAAACTCCGGCACTAAAACAACATTATCCCAGTTTTTCATTTGTACCTTTTCCCTTTCCTCAAGTGTTTTTATGTAGATTACGATATAACTGTTGTCACATAATAAAATATCTTAGAAAAGATTATGATGAACCGCATGGATTGTCAAGTGTTTTCTCCACATCTCAAGTTCCAAATACAAGAAAAGTCCACAGCATCTGCCATGGACTTTATCTACCTTCTGAAATATTTTTCCAGACCGGTTTTATATCGCTCCCAGAATCTCTCTGGCGTTATTGATCCGTTCTTCGGATGGTGGTCTGACACCTTCCAGCGGATAAGGAATTCCGAGCTGTTCCCACTTAAATACACCGAGTGTATGGTACGGAAGCACTTCGACTCTCTCCACTGTTTTTAAGGTGTGGATAAAATCTGCAAGCCTGTGGAGATACTCATCTTTATCGCTGCCTCCCGGAACCAGTACGTGGCGGATCCACATCGGTTTTCCCATATCTGACAATTTCCGTGCCATTGCCAGGATATTTTTGTTGGACTGTCCTGTAAGCTTGATATGTTCTTCTTCGTCGATCTGTTTGATGTCGAGAAGGACAAGATCAGTATACTTCATAAGCTCCAGCCACTTGGAATAAAAAGGTTCTTTTTCTGTGTAAGGATTGGCACTGGTGTCAAGAGTCGTATGGACTCCTTCAGCCTTTGCCAGACGGAAGAATTCGATCAGGAAATCAATCTGGAGAAGAGGTTCTCCTCCACTCACAGTGATCCCGCCTTTATTACCCCAGTAATTCTTATAGCGAAGAGCCTGTTTCAGAAGCTGAGACGGGGTGTACTGCTGCCCCTCTCCCATTTTCCAGGTGTCCGGATTATGGCAGAACTGGCAGCGCATCGCACATCCACTCAGGAATATCACATATCTGACGCCCGGTCCGTCAACTGAACCAAAGCTTTCAAGAGAATGGACATATCCTTTGATTTCTTCACTCATTATTACATTCTGTCGTGGCAGGTTCTGGCAATAACATCCAGCTGCTGCTCTCTTGTAAGGTCGATGAATTTAACAGCATATCCGGATACACGGATTGTGAAGTTTGCGTACTCTTCTTTTTCCGGATGTTCCATAGCATCGATCAGTTTTTCTTTACCGAATACGTTGACATTAAGGTGATGAGCACCCTGATCAAAATATCCGTCAAGTACATGAACAAGGTTCTCTGTACGTTCTTCTTCTGTATGTCCCAGAGCATCCGGGTTGATGGTCTGAGTATTGGAAATTCCGTCAAGGGCATCTTCATAGTCCAGTTTTGCAACAGAGTTGAGGGAAGCAAGAAGTCCGTTCTGCTCTGCACCGTAAGACGGGTTAGCACCAGGTGCAAGCGGCTCTCCTGCTTTTCTTCCATCCGGAAGGGATCCTGTAGCTTTACCATAAACAACGTTGGATGTAATGGTAAGGATAGAAGTAGTAGGTTTGGAATCACGATAGGTATGGATGTGTTTCAGTTTCTCAAGGAATGTAGAAAGCAGTGTTGTTGCGATCTCATCTGCTCTGTCATCATCGTTACCATAACGCGGGAAGTCACCTTCTACGATAAAGTCTGTTGTGATTCCATCTTCGTCACGAACAGCTTTAACTTTTGCATATTTGATAGCGGACAGGGAGTCTACTACGTGAGAGAATCCAGCGATACCAGTTGCGAAAGAACGGTCAACCTTTGTATCGATCAGAGCCATCTCTGCTGCTTCATAGTAGTATTTGTCATGCATGTAGTGGATCATGTTCAGTGTTCCAACATACAGATGAGCCAGCCAGTCCATCATCTTGTCATATTTTGCAACTACTTCATCATAGTCAAGATATTCAGAAGTAATCGGCTGATAGTTCGGTCCTACCTGCTGTTTTGTCTTTTCATCAACACCACCGTTGATAGCGTAAAGAAGACATTTTGCAAGGTTTGCACGAGCTCCGAAGAACTGCATTTCTTTACCTGTCTCAGTAGCGGATACACAGCAGCAGATGCTGTAGTCATCGCCCCATACCGGACGCATAACATCATCGTTCTCATACTGAACAGAGCTTGTCAGTACGGAGATGTCAGCTGTATATTTTTTGAAGTTTTCAGGCAGTCTTGAAGAATACAGAACTGTAAGGTTCGGTTCCGGAGCCGGTCCCATGTTTTCCAGTGTATGCAGGAAACGATAGTCGTTCTTTGTTACCATGGAACGTCCGTCCTGTCCCATACCTGCAACTTCCAGAGTTGCCCATACCGGGTCACCGGAGAACAGCTGGTTGTAAGAAGGAATACGGGCGAATTTAACCATACGGAATTTCATTACCATGTGGTCAACAAGCTCCTGAGCTTCTTTCTCTGTAAGAGTTCCGTTCTCAAGATCTCTTTCGATATAAACATCAAGGAATGTGGAAATACGTCCAACACTCATTGCAGCACCGTTCTGAGTTTTGATAGCTGCCAGATATCCGAAGTACAGCCACTGGAATGCTTCTCTTGCATTCTTAGCCGGCTGGGAAATATCAAATCCGTATGCTTCAGCCATAACCTTCATGCCTTTGAGGGCGCGGATCTGATCAGCGATCTCTTCACGAAGCTGGAAGTCATAACGTCTCATACCCTGACGGTCACATGCTGCGAAGTCTTTCTGTTTTCCTTCGATCAGAGCATCGATACCATACAAAGCAACTCGTCTGTAGTCACCAACGATACGTCCACGTCCGTAAGTATCCGGAAGACCTGTCAGGATCTTGTTGTGACGGGCTAATTTCATCTCTGGTGTGTAGATATCAAATACACCCTGGTTGTGTGTTTTGAATTCATAGTTGTGGAATACGTCTTTGATCTTGTCGCTTACTTTGTATCCGTAAGTTTCGCAGGCCTGCTCTGCCATTTTGATTCCACCGTATGGCATGAATGCACGTTTCAGCGGTTTGTCAGTCTGAAGACCAACAACTGTTTCAAGATCTTTGAGATCTTCGTCAATGTATCCCGGGCCATATGCTGTCAGAGATGTAACAACCTCTGTTTCCATATCCAGAACGCCGCCTTTTGCACGTTCTTCTTTCTGCAGTTCCTGAAGTTTTCCCCACAGTTTGTTTGTTGCTTCTGTAGGTTCTTCCAGGAAGGAGGCATCTCCGTCATATGGTGTGTAGTTCATTGAGATAAAGTTACGAACGTCGATTTTTTCTTTCCAACGGTTTCCTTTGAAACCATCCCACTGTGAAAAGTTTTTCATTTTTGCACCTCACTATAATATAATTTATTCCGCGTATGTCCAGTCTAACTTTCCTGGCAAAAAGAAAAATAAGACCGGAATCTTATTATGGTTACATGCGAACAACTTCTGTTCACGATGCTAGTGTACACTATAGGAAGCGTCATTGTCAATTCTTTAACGTATGCTCTTAATTTTGTACAATTTGTGGTATCTTTTTGAAAGCAATTATCAATATATTGTATTTTTACGGGTACAATATCTCTTTTTCCAGATATCAGATCTTATTTTTTGCTTCTATATAATGCCGCCTGTAATAACAGTTCCCGCTGCACCCGTAAGGAAACAGTATTTTTTTCATGGAGTTTATATATTCTTTTTCTGTTTTGGACGCTTTAAGAATATCCAGTGCTCTTCGCAGATTTCGGATATCTTTTTCCATAAAATCTGTATAATTTCCTCTGCCGACCAGTTTGAGATGCGTGATTCCTGCTTCCTTAAGGCGATAAAGTGCACAAAGACCGCAGCCGCTTGCTCCGGGGAGATAGCCCGTATCGTCTTCTGCCGGAATTTCTATGGAAGGTGTTTCCTGTCCCGGAATGTCATCCCGGTCTGATGTTGCTTTACCACACGTTATATAGTCATTCCTCTGTTGTCCGTTTTTCATGCATGCAAGCTGATAAGGCACGCGGCAAAGATATCCCATTTCATCGCAGTGAAGGGAATTACAGAATGCACCGGTAAACTGGCAGAGTTCATTCAGGACAAAAGCTTCGAACTCAATCCCGGTCTGCATCATTTTTGATTTCATTATTTCTGCTGCCCGCTGGTGTGCAATGATACTCTGCATATCCTCCAGTGTATTTTTCCTGTGGAAAATCACCCGTTTCAGTTTCATCTGCTGAAAAAAATCCACCATTCCGGAATTTACTTCCGCGGTCTCTCCGCTTAAATGAATCTCACAGTCGATATGCTGTTTTCGAAGATACAAGATCAGTGCCGGATCTGCGATGATATAGCCGTCAAATCCAATTCTCATGCATTTCTTTATCATTTCTGCGATTTCCGGATACTGTTCCGGGATATAATAAAGGGCATTAAACGTCAGATGCACCGGCTTCTCATACTCTTTCACCATTGCGGCAAGGATTTCCATCTCACCGAAAGAACCGATCTGCACATTATAAGAAAGGACTTCCCTGCGATTGAGCGGCATGACTGTCCCATATTTCTTTGTCCATTCGTATGGCACATAACCGCAAAAAAATTCATCTGCTCCGGCATGGACAAATCGTTCATATTCATCTATCGATCCTAAACCTGCAGTAATCTTCATTTGCATTTCCTCTCCATTATCGTATTTGTCATTTCTGTCCTCACCGATTTTATCCATTTCGTCTGAATCAATGTTTTTCGCTTATATCAGCCCCAGCACAAACCGGTCGATTCCTGCTTCTTCCTTCTCTTTAAGTATTTCCGGGTGCATCAGCGTTTCCAGATCCAGCCCGAACAGCGAATTATATCTGCCGATCATATGCAGATGTTCCGGATATGTCAGCGTATATTTTTCACAAAAATGCGGACAGTTTTCTACAAAGCTCTGTTTTCCCCGTTCTCCTTCTGTGCAGATTGCATGAAGCGGACAGTACTGGGAAGTATTCGTCTGATAAAAAGGAAAATGCAGACTGTTTTTGCCTTCCGGAAAACGCTGGGGATAACCATAGCTCTCCCATTCAAAGCGCTGAAATCCACAGTCTTCTTGCAAAAAATTCCTGTAAAAATCCGCATTCAGACTGTTTTCGCTGTAAAATTCCCGCTCTCCTTTTTTGTATTTCATCCGGGGATCTTTTTTTCTTTTGTTGAGCAGGGTTCCCATGCACAGCTTCAGATGTGGGGCTTTTTTCACCATAGAAATCATTGCCCAGTCATTTACGACAATTTCCACAGAAATTTGCTTTTCTTCGCACCAGTTATCCACCATATGAAGCATTTTTTCGGTGTTTTTCAACAGGTTTTCACATACATATGTATATACGATCGTGATTGCCAGGTCCTCCCTGTATGCTTTATCAAGCAGTAATTTCAGTGTCTTTTCCTCCGGAAACAGCAGATGGCAGAACTGATTTCCGATGTAAAGCCTGTCCGGAACACACTTCTGTATCTCCCCGGAAAATGCAAACCCCGTCTGCTCCCAGTAATATTTCATAAAATCCTGAATATTTTCTTCAAGGTACATCCTGTACAGTTCCGGGCGATCAAGCTCCAGTGCAAATTCCTGCGCTTCACACAAAACCTCTGCAAGTTTTGTTTCCGGAACATCCTGAAACCATATATTTTTCTGTTCTGTCAGATTTTTCGCGAAAATTTCATCTTTTTCTGCAGGATAGCCGGTCAGTGCTTCAGCAAGCGCAGCATCGTCTTCTTCTGTTTTCAGATGAATATATCGGGTATAACGTCTGAGCAGTCCCTGTACTTCTTTTCGAAATTCCTCCTGCTCTGTAAATACGGAATAAGTAAAATAAAACTTTTCTTCTCCTGTCTTTTCTATCTGAAATTTCTGCAAAATAATTTCTCGATAATCAGATATTTCATCGTCATAAAAACAGATTCGGAAACATTTTGTTTTTTCTGTCAGCCTTTCCGAGTCCTTTACCATCCGAAATCGGAAGCCGTTTTCCGCAAGTTCTGTGATGCGGATCTCATTCTGGTCTGCAAAACCTGCAAGCAGACCAAACGGAATCATAGATACTCCATTTATCATTTTCATTTCCCGGCTCCTCCTTTCAGACATACTCAAATTATCTTTCATTATAGCAAAACAGACAGGAACTGTCATAAAGACTTTCCTGTCTGCTTAATAAAAGGGGGAGAACATCAATTAATATGAAACTGTCATACTGTTAAGTTTATAAATCTTTCCATCTATATGCTCTGCCTGTATTTCAATCTTCTGTGTCTGCTCCTGCGGATAATATCTGGTAGAAAATACCACTTCACCGCCATTCAGATAGATTTCCACTGCAGTTGTATCTGCAAGAATGCGAATATCATGAAGTTCACCGGAAGGAATCTGTGCATATCGTTCACTGCGTCCTGCACCGGCTTTTCCTGCGAAAGAAAGCTTTGCCATTCCATCCGCATAATCCAGCAAAAGTTCTTCGCCAAAACTTACCCGGATCTTTTTGCCCTGCACTTCTGTCTCGAGATCAAACGGCTGTGCCATTTCAATGCCTGTTCCATTAAGACCGGCATCTGTCAACTCTACAGCCTCTCCACGGATATGATTCATTTCTTCTACCGGCCACTGATACAACATACCGTTTTTCAGTGTTACTTCTCTCGGAACCGTCAGGCAGTGCTGCCAGTTCTCCTGCTCTGCGGTAGGATTTGTGTAATCATCATCCGCATCCGGCATTCCCATCCAGCCAATCAGGATCCTTCTGCCGCGCGCATCTTCGAATGTCTGCGGTGCATAGAAGTCAAATCCCATATCCCATTCGCGGAAGTTCTCGGCTTTTACAGCATCATCCTGCAAAATAAAGTATCCGGACTGGTAGATATTCTGGAATCTTGTTTTCTCATGGGGCAGTCCCTGCGGAGATGCTGAAAGGATTTTTTCACCGGAAAGTTCGAAGAAATCCGGGCACTCCCACATATATCCAAACGCATCTTCTGTCGTCAGTTCTTTGTCAAATTCCCAGTTCTTCAGATCCGGGGACCGGTAAAAAAGCACAGCGCCGTGATCGCCCTTCTTTCTTCCGCCAAGTACCATGCGATAAGTGTCACCATCTTTCCAGACCTTCGGGTCACGGATATGGCAGGTGTAGGCATCCGGGTAGTCATTACAGTGAATTGCTACTTCTTTCCTGCCAAAATGAACTCCATCCTCACTTACTATATGAAGTGTGCTGGCCTCTCTTCCATTGTTGATATAATCATAATCACCTTCCAGTTTCACATTACCGGTAAAAAAGAGATGCATTTTGTCTTCATCCACAAGTGCAGATCCGGAGTAAACTCCATGGCAGTCATTTACGCTGTCCGGGAACAGTGAAGTTCCCTCGTATTTCCAGTTGATCATATCTGTGCTGGAATAGTGACCCCAGAATTTCAGCCCGCCATTGACATCAAACGGTGCATACTGAAAAAACACATGATATCTTCCCTTGAAATAACACAGACCATTCGGGTCATTCAGCCATCCGGTCGGCGGCATCAGATGATGTGTCAGCCGGCTCTTCTGTAATGCCCGCTCTGTCGCCGCTGTCTCTTCGATTTTTCTGACTTCTCTTACGAGCACATTTGTCAGTGTACTCATTATTTCACCTCCAGAACCCTTGAAGCATTGTCTACTTTGCCTGCACGAAGCTGCACAACTTCTGCAAAATCATCAGAGTTTGTCACGATCACCGGTGTTGTGGTATCATATCCGGCTTCTTTGATCTTATCCATGTCGAATGTGATCAGTGTCTGACCTTTCTTCACTTCATCGCCGTCACTTACATGAACCGTGTAATATTTTCCTTCAAGTTCTACTGTATTTAATCCGATATGGATCAGAATTTCCAGTCCGTCATCTGTCGCAAGACCGATTGCATGTTTTGTATCAAATACCATAGATACCGTTGCATCACACGGAGCTTTTACCTCACCTTTTGTCGGAATAACAGCCATTCCTTTACCCAGAACTCCGGAAGCAAATGTCTCATCTTTTACTTCAGAAAGGGCAATCGCGGTTCCCTCAAGCGGACTGTACAGAATCTGTGCTTTTGCATCATCTGCCTGTGTTTCCTGTTCTGCAACAGTTTCTGTCTCTGTCTCTGCTACGTTGTCAGTTACTTTTTCTGCCGGTGCTTCTGCCTTTTCAGTTTCCTGAACTTCATCTTTATATCCGAACAGCCATGTAAGTGCAAACGCTACACCAAAAGCGATTACAAACATGATGATGTAGGTCACCGGACTGTTCAGACAAAGGAGAACACCAAAGATACCGGTTACGCCGGTTCCTGTTGCGCCAAGTCCTGTGACAGATGCAAACAATGCACCGCAGGCACCACCGAGGCATCCCATAATAAACGGTTTACCAAAACGAAGGTTGACACCAAAGATTGCCGGTTCTGTAATTCCCATGCATGCACTTAATGCAGACGGAACTGCCATAGATTTTGTTTTCTGATTTTTTGTTTTTAATCCGACTGCAAGAGCTGCACCACCCTGTGCCACGTTTGCTGCTGATGCAAGCGGCAGCCAGTAAGTGAGACCGTATTTGGCAAGCTGTCCAAGGTCAATGATTGTATACATATGGTGCACACCGGCAACAACGGTCGGCGCATAGAAAGCACCCATGACAAAACTTCCGATTCCGAACGGCAGCGCGATCAGCCACTGGATTCCAGTCAGAAGTCCGTTTTCTACGGTTACAAAGATCGGTCCGATAATGGACAGTGTCAGATATCCGGTAACAAAGACACTGACAAGTGGTGTCACAAAGAGGTCAAACATTGCCGGTACAATCTTGTGAAGTTTCTTCTCAATCTGTGCCATTACCCATACGGCAATGATAACCGGAATAACATGTCCCTGATAACCAACCATATCGATAGAGTACAGGCCAAACCATACTTTCTGTGTCGCCTGAACACCCTGTGTCGCCACGGTCCATGCATTCTGCAAATTCGGATGGATCATGATCATACCGATAACTGCACCAAGATATGGATTCGCACCAAATACTTTTGCAGCACTGTATGCAATCAGAATCGGCAGGAATGTGTATGCGGTATTACTAAACAACTGCGCAAACACATAAATGGAACCGCTGGTATTGATGTTGATAAAGTTGTTGTTTACCATAAAATTCAGGGCTTCCATGATACCCATAAGGAAACCGCTGGCTACGATTGCCGGGATGATCGGTACAAAGATATCTCCCAGTGTCTTGATCAGTCTCTGCAACGGATTTGCTTTAGATGCCGCTACCTTTTTCAGCTCATCTTTGCTTGTCTCAGAAATACCTGCAATCTGGATAAACTCATCATAAACCTTATTTACAACACCTGTTCCGAGAATGATCTGCATCTGTCCCTGTGCAAAGAACACGCCCTTTACGCCGTCAATATTTTCCACATAATCTTTGTCCGCTTTTGCATTGTCTGCGATTACCAGTCGCAGTCTGGTTGCACAGTGCGCTGCGGAAATGATATTTTCTTTTTTTCCGATATGGTCGTAGATTTCCTGTGCCGTTTTTCTGTAATCCATATTGTCCTCCTCTTTCCCTTTTATAATGTCTGCTTTGATTCCCCTTTGCTCAGAGTCTATATATGTTATCGGTTTCATCTGTTTTTATCTTTAATATACAGCCTGATATAAATATTTTGTGTTTATATTGTGGAATCGTTCTCACATCTTGATAACATTATAATACCCTGTTTCTTTTTTTGTAAAGATGCAAGATGTAACAAATATTCTGCCCTAAATTTGTATATATTACACGAAAAACAGTCTCGTTACTTACAAAAATGAGATGTTAGCGGCTGGTCTGCCGTTCTACCAGCTCGCAGCTCATTTTGATTTCTTTGCAGACACCGCCATCATGCTCAATCAGATCCGCAAGCATTGCCGCGGCTTCTCTCCCACTGGTTTTGTAATAGAAATGCACAGTTGTAAGCTTCGGCTCTACGATCTTGCCAAGCGCACCATCACCGATTCCGACTACCTGTACATCTTCCGGTATACGAAGTCCCACTTCCTTAAGATAAGTCATAGCTCCGATTGCCATCGTATCGGTCGCACAGACAAGGGAATCAATCGTCGGATCTTTTTCAAAAAGCTCACATGCCATCTCATATCCGGATTCCATCGTAAAATTCCCTTCTTTAAAGTATTCCTGTGAAATCGTAATCTTTTTCTTGCGAAGGGCAGACTCGAAGCCTTTTTTCCGGTGCTGTCCAACAGCCTCATCACGTTCTGTAACACCGATGTATGCAAATTTCCTGCCTTTTTCGAGAAGCCTTTCCGTCACCAGAGCCGCCGCCCGGTAATCATCCTGAAAGACACATGGGTATCCTTCCAGATGCTGTCCGAGAAGCACAATCGGCACCTTATAATCCTTCAGCATCTGCTTATGTTTTTTCGTAAACATCGTCGCAATAAAAATCACGCCGTCAACCTGGCGTTCTTTAAAAAGCGACAAATATTTCAGCTCTTCATCCAGATTATTGTTCGTATTTGCAAGGATAAGCTGATACCCTCTTGCAGTCAGGACATCACTGATCCCGGCAACTTCGCGGCTGATTGTATCTGAATTGATCTTCGGCAGGATCACACCGATCAGACTGGTCTTCTTGGTCCTGAGCATCTGTGCCTGTGAAGATGGCTGATATCCGGTTTCTTCTATCACCCGGCGGATAACTGCTTTCTTTTCCTCACTGACATAACCATTATTCAGATATCTGGACACTGTAGCTCTGGAAACTCCAGCCATCTTCGCTATTTCATTAATATTCATGCAAAACTTCCTCTTTCACACTGTTTGTAATATTATTTCACACGTATTTTTCGCATTATTTATTTACCCTATCCGGTGACAAAGGTTACTGTCCTCTCTGTCCCCAATAACCAACAATTTTTTTCTATTATACTACAG
>CAKROE010000054.1 GCA_934371915.1 uncultured Blautia sp.
TTTCTAAAATCTTCTCTCCCGAATATGGAAAAATACGGGTTCTGAAAGTTTCATTCTCCCAGATCGTATCTCCTTCCATGTTCAGTACCCGTGCTTCTTCTGTTCTCTCCGAAGCTTCGCCTGTTTTCTTTTGAAGTTTTACTCCTTCATAACAGCGCAGAGCCTCCACACTATAAGGAAGACTGATTTTTCTTCCGCTCTGATTTTCGTAAAGCTTCTGCACCTGTCGGATATGTCCCGCCGTAAGATCATTCCGGTGTCCGCTTAACCGCTCAAGGATTTCTCGCACCGTATAATTCTGAAGAATCGTTTCTTTCGCAAAAAACGCCTGATTCAGAAGATATGTCCCGTCTTCTCCGGCGCAGCCCGCTGCCAGTTCTTCCGCTTTTGCTGTAAAAAATTCTTCCGCCTGCCTGAACAGCTCTGATGCCTCCGCCATATGCGCTATTGCCTTCGCATTGATTTCCTGCGTCATCAGTGGAAGAATGTGATGCCGGATACGGTTTCTTGTATAATCATCCTCAAGATTACTGCTGTCCGTCACCGATGGGATTCCCGTCTTTTTTATATAATCGACAATTTCATCCCGTTCTAAACATAGAACCGGACGGATAAATTCACCGTTGACCGGTTTCAGTGCCGCCAGACCGCGGATTCCACTCCCTCTCGCAAGATGGTGGAGCATTGTTTCCGCAACGTCATTTTTATTATGTGCAAGTGCGATCCGCAGCTTCCCATCAGAAGATGTACATTTCTTTTTTTCTTCTTCAAATGCTGTTCTTCGCACTTTCCTGCCTGCTTCCTCGGTTCCCATCTTCCATTCGGCAGCCAGTCGCGGCACATCATAATTATATACGCAGCACGGGAGTTTCCACTCTTCACAGATCGTCTGCACCGTTTCCTGATCCCGCAGGGCTTCCTTTCCACGAATGCCGTGATTTACATGTACTACGCGCAGAGAACATTCATAATCTTCCCGAAGTTTTCGCAGAATATCCAGCATTGCCATGGAATCCGGTCCGCCGGAAACTCCCACGATCACAGTGCATCCCGGCTTTATCATTTCTGTTTCTGCAATATACTGTTTTACTTTCTGTATCACCTGTTCCTGCATTTACTCTTTTCTCCCGTGCTTTTATTTACGAACCACACTGGCAACCAAAACCGTCATATCATCTCTTGCGTGATAATCACTGTATCCCAGTACTCTTTCAAGGATTCCCCGGCTCACTTCGCGCGGTGTCTCATCCTGAATATCCATAATGATTTCTTTCATTGTTTCTTCTTCTCGCTCTCTCGGAAGAGCATCCAGCACCCCATCCGTCATCATGATCAGATAGTCTCCATGATAAAGTTTCCGTGAAGCCGTGTCAAAATCTGTCCTCTGCACCAGTCCTGCTGCAAGGCTTTCTGATGAAATTGCCTCTACCCAGTGGTCACGTTTGATAAATGTGGATGCAGCCCCTGCCTTGAGGAATTCGCAGATTCCCGTATAAAGATCGACTGCACAGATGTCCACCGTAGAAAACATCCCATCCTGTCCTTTCAGCACAAGTGCAGAGTTTACCATACGGGCCGCCGCTTCCTGTGTAAAGCCTGATTCCAGGAACTGCTCCAGAAGCTCCACAACGATCTCGCTTTCCCTGCAGGCATCCATACCGGATCCCATACCGTCAGAAAGGCACAGCACAAACTTACCGTCCCCCTCCTGCCGGCAGATATAATTATCTCCGGAAACTTTTTCATCTTCTCTCGTCAGCCTGGAAACTCCATACAGCATCTGATAACTGACATCCTCCACAAAGTGAACCGTATGAAATTCACCATTTACAATACAACGGCTTCCCGCAGATGAGGTCATCGGAGACTCACATATCTCAGAAAGTATCTGCGAAATTTCCGTCATCGAAACGCACTGCCCGCTTCTTGCACGCATATTGAGAAAAATCTGCCGACGTCCTTCTGCCTTATCCATCACCCATGCCTGTTTCAGGATCACATGACGCTTCCGCAGCATTTTACACAGTTCTTCCTGAAATTCCGGCTCCGCAGGGGAAATATCATAAAGGTCACTTGCCACCATCTCCATGATCCCGGCAATCTCCGTAAGCTGCTGCGCAATGGCAAGTCTGCTCTCGATCATGCGGTTTGTCCACACCAGATTCTGCTTTTCATTTCGAAAATTACGCCGTAGCCCATCCAGATACTGGTACGATTTCCCGCATAATTCCGACCACTGAGCCCGGAGTTCGTCAAGTTTTTCTTCATTTCCCTCTTCCATTGCCCGGACAATACTCTCCACACCTTTACACAATTCGGCCGAGCGAGTTTCCCAGCATAATTCCCGATGATAGCAGTTTCCACATACCTGTGCATTCGTCTCCACCAGAATATTTTCGATCTGTCCACTGCTTAAAAATTCTTTTTTATAGGGCATTCCATAAAACGTATCTGCAAGCTTCTGAAACGATGCTGCATAACGTTCAACCTTTTCTTTCTGGGGATGCTCTTCACACAAAGAAAACGCTTCTTCTTTTTTTGACATTCTCCCCGTCAAAATAGTTTTTGCCATGTCCCGTAATATCAAAAGTACACTGATCACGAGCATGGCAATTATCCATTCCTGCATATATTCCCCTCCCCTAATACTTTCCTAGAAAAATATTATAAGAAGGTTTCTTTAAAATATCTGTCAAACAAAGGCGGCTGTCAAGAAAAACTTTTCTGCAAAATCTGCTTTATTTCTTATGTTACTTCTCTTCTTCAAAAACGATCTCGTTTCCTTTGACGAGACCCAGCTTATCTCTCGCAACTTCTGCGATATATTCATCGGTCTGCATATATTCCTTCTGCTCGTCGATTTCTTTCGTCCGTTCCTGCTCATCCTCAATGGACTGCTGCAATGCGGCTGCCTTCGCATCATACACCGCAATACGGGCTTTCAGATTAGTACTCTGCACTGTCAGCCCAACCAGTAAAATCAGTACGACAATTGTAATTGCTGCCATACCCAAATAATTATTTGCTATTTTCCGTTGGCTTTTTCTCTTTCTTGACTTTTTCAAAACGCCTGCCCCTTCTGAATCTCCTTTTGCACTTTTTTAAATGCCTATGTATTAAAATACTACATCTTTTTACCGGAAATAGCAACAGATTTAACAAATAATTTGCAAAAAAAACGCCAATCAGCACACCTGGCAGCAAAAACAGTCGAAGTTCTCCATAATTGCATCGAAACAGTGAAAAAAACAGCAGAAATCCGGCCGTCAGCCAGTACAGAAGATCCATTCCCGCCCTTATCCCGTGTCTTCCAAAAAAATGATATATCAGCCCACAGACGATCCGATATGCAGCACACATCATTATGCCGCTCATAATTGCCCGAATAAAAAGAGCAGTCTCAAATTTCATGTAACTGCTCATTTCAACGAAACATCCTTTTCAAAATGGACTCGTCTTTTTTGTGTGTATTTTTTGTAAGGTACGAAAGACTGTCCACGCGGCCTTCCACCTCTGCTTCGCCTTTCTCCAGATTCAGGTTTCTCACATGAAGCTGTTCTCCTTTCAGGAGTATCTTCCCTGCTTCCGACAGGAGAAGCACTTCATTTTCATTAAAAGAATGAATATCCTGTATTCCGGTGATCACTGCTTTTCTCCGGTTTTCCAGCGAAAAGCGATGTACTCTGGCTGACTGTTTCTCTTCCATCCTGATCATCCATTCAGCGTTTCCTTACTGAAAGTGTATGCCGCACCCACTCCAAATAGAAGTATCCCGGACAGATCTCTCTGTTTTACAGATAACGGAAAAGATTTTCTGCGTCTTCCTTGCGCACGGTATCTTTCACATCAAGAACTTCCACTTTTACATTTTTACTTCCGAACTGAATTTCAACCGTATCTCCTGCCTTCACCTGCGCAGATGCCTTCGCCGGCTTGTCATTGACCAGCACACGGCCGGCATCACAGGCTTCATTGGCAACGGTTCTTCTCTTGATCAGTCTCGAAACTTTCAGATATTTATCAAGTCTCATGTCTGCCTCCCGAATAAACTTATTGATAAAAGAAAAGGGGGAACTGTACGTTCCCCCGAAATACATCTTTAATTATGCATTTACCATGTCTTTCAGAGCTTTACCAGCTTTGAATTTCGGTGCTTTAGAAGCAGCGATTGTCATAGTCTCGCCTGTCTGTGGGTTTCTTCCTTCTCTTGCAGCTCTTTCGCTTACTTCAAATGTACCAAAGCCTACAAGCTGGATCTTTCCACCTTTTTTTAATTCGTCTGCTACAACATCAGTGAAAGATTTTAATACAGCCTCTACGTCTTTCTTAGAAAGGTTTGTTTCTTTCGCCATAGCTGCTACTAATTCTGTTTTATTCATGGTGTTCCTCCTCTAAAAACCTCATTCTTATTTATTGCGTAATGCTTCCCGGCATATGCACGCTATTTACTATATATATACTCTTTTCGTCAAATTGTCAAGGCTTTTCCGCTCACATCTGATTCTCATGTGCAGTTTTATTATTTTTACTGTTGCTTTTTGCAGAGCGTTCTTTTGCTTTCAGTGCCTCCCAGGAAAGCGAACAAAGTTCTTCGTCATCCGGTGCAAAAATCTTCGGGTGTCGGAACTTCATCTTATCAGTGACACCGCATAATACCTCCTCGATCGTAAAAAGTCCTTCTTCCTGAGCGATCAGGCTGTGCAGCGCAACCTGAAACAATACATCCCCAAGTTCCTCACAGAGGTTGTCACTGTCTCCGGTTTCATTTAGCCGGTCGATCCCATCCAGCACTTCCTGCGATTCTTCTACAAGATATTTCTTCAGGCTCTCATGCGTCTGTACGCTGTCCCACGGGCATTTCTTCCGTATCTCCCGGACAACTTCCATAAATCTGTCAAATTCCTGCATATGCTCAAGTCCTGATTATTTCATGGAGTCAACCATGTCAAGAACTGCCTTGCCCATGATATCGGATTTTTCATCTGCATCTGCAAGAGAAGTTCCTTTTACGCCATAGTAGAATTTTACCTTCGGCTCTGTTCCGGACGGACGAACGCATACCCATGCATCATCAGTCAGCTCATAATACAGAACATTGGAGTTCGGAAGACCGGTCGGCTTTACTGCTCCTGTTGCCACATCTGTAATGGTATCTGCCTTGTAATCTCTTACTGCTGTCACTTTATGTCCTGCAAATTCTGCCGGCGGATTCTGACGCAGAGAATTCATGATCTCCTGAATCTTCTGAAGTCCTTCGATTCCCTTCATGGTTACAGACTGGATTGCATCTTTGTAGTAACCGAACTGATCGTACATTTCGATCATTGCATCCCACAGAGTCTTGCCCTGTGTTTTGTAGTATGCAGCTGCTTCGCAGAGTGCCATGGTCGCAACGATTGCATCCTTATCTCTTGCATATGTACCGATCAGGCAGCCGTAACTTTCCTCGAAACCAAACAGATAAGTACCTTTTCCGCTGTTTTCAAATCCGAGGATCTGCTGTCCGATGAATTTGAATCCGGTCAGTACTTCGATCAGGTTTACGCCATAGCCTTTTGCGATTGCATCAGCAAGATTTGTGGTAACAATTGTCTTGATCAGTGCACCGTCTTCCGGAAGGCTTCCGTTTACTGCCTTGCGCTGGCTGATTTCATAGTTTGCAAGAAGACATCCGGACATGTTACCTGTCAGATCATGATATTCGCCGTTTTTGTCTTTGACACGTACACCAAGACGGTCTGCATCCGGGTCTGTTGCAAGAACGAGGTCTGCGTCTACTTCTTTTGCAAGTTTCAGTCCCAGTTCGAAAGCTTCTGCTGCTTCCGGGTTCGGATAGCTGACAGTCGGGAAATCTCCGTCAGGAAGTTCCTGCTCTTTTACTACATAAACGTTCTCAAATCCGAGTTCTTTAAGGATTCTTCTTGCAGGGATATTTCCTGTTCCGTGAAGAGGTGTATAAACAATCTTGAGGTTCCTGCCCTCTTTCTCGATTGCATCCATATGGATGACCTGTTTCCTAAGTTCTGCCATATAAGCATCATCTACTTCTTTGCCGATCACCTGGAACAGACCAGCTTTTTCTGCTTCTGCCTTGTCCATGGTCTTAACGGTATTCCAGTCGGAGATAGCCTTAACCTCTCCCATGATACCGCTGTCATGCGGTGGTGTGATCTGTGCGCCGTCTTCCCAGTATACTTTATATCCGTTGTATTCCGGCGGGTTATGGCTGGCTGTTACGTTGATACCTGCCACGCAGCCCAGATGACGTACTGCAAAAGAAAGTTCCGGTGTCGGTCTTAAAGATTCAAAGATATAAGCTTTGATTCCGTTTGCTGCCAGACAGAGTGCTGCTTCCTCAGCAAATTCCGGAGACATATGGCGGGAATCGTATGCGATTGCAACGCCCTGTGCTTTCTTATCTACTTTTGCGATGTAGTTTGCAAGTCCCTGTGTAGCTCTTCTGACTACATAGATGTTCATGCGGTTGGTTCCTGCACCGATGATTCCACGCAGACCTGCGGTACCAAATTCCAGATCCATATAAAAACGTTCTTTTATTTCATTTTCGTCTTCTGAAATCCCTTTTAATTCCTCTTTTGTTGCTTCATCGAAGTATGGGTTTGCAAGCCACTGTTCATAAATTTCTCTGTAATCCATACGGAAAATACCTCCCTGTACATTGTATTTCCGATCATCTCTGACCGTTATTTATGATTTCTCATTATACACCTGTTCCCCCGAAAAAGGAAGTACAATTCACTTAAAACGGATAGCTTTCAAAGCATTTCCTGATAAAATATTCCCAATTTTCTTTCTGTCTGACAAGATTCTGCAATTTCTCTGTATTTTTTCTGGAAACCAGTGTTTTTTTGTGTACATAATAATAGTTTGCAAGCTTCCAGTATTTCTCCGGATAGCTGAAACGAATGCGCAGATTTTCCCATTCAGATGTTGTGACCGGCTTCTTCTGATGATAGGCACGCAGCATCTCCATTCCGATGCGCACATCCCAACTGTATTTTTCGAGAATTTTTCTCATAAAGCGATACAGATCCGAAATCTGCACATCAAATCCCCAGTGTTCAAAGTTTGTAACGGCAGTCCCCGGTTTCAGCATCAGGACATTATGCTGATTATACTCTCCATGACAGACTTTTCCCTGTTCAATTGCTTCTTTTCGAAGCCCTGTATAATCCGATTCTCTCAATTCCATCAGCGCACGCTCTCCTGCTGCCAGAAAGCTTTCCACCGTAGCCAGATACAGTTTTTCAAAAGAACAGACTGCACCTTTTTTGCGGATAAAGCTGCGTATTTTTTTTAACTCCTGATTATGTCTCTGATATTCGTCCTCAAGGGAAGGTTCTACATAAAACTCCACCACGGGCATCTGCATTTTCGCATGAATCTGCGCAAGCATGCGAATACTGCGGAAAATATCTTCTCTGGAACGTGTATCACACTCCCGTCCCTCGTACCACTGCTGAATGGTATAAGGGATTCCGTCACGGTCCTTCGTAACAAGCGCACCTTCCTGATTCGGAATATAACAGTCTACCAGACACCCCTGTTCCGACAGTTTTTCAAGAAGTTCCTGCTGTTTCTGAAGTTTTTTTTCTGTCCCGCCAAATTCCCTTATGATGACCAGACCCTTTCCTGTCCTGCAAAGAAGCGCGCCTCTCGTGCGCGCGGAAGACTCTGCATTCAGTCCGTACTGCTCCAGTATGCTCAGTCCATAATCATACAAATAAAAATCCCCCTCCTGATTTGATACCGTCGTAACTGTTCAGTACCCTACTGAATAGTTACATTTTTTCTATCTTATGTCCCGATCGGAGAAGAAATGCAAAAAGGAATTTCCTGAGGCAAAAAGCCTGTCGGAAATCCCTTCGCTATTGTTTGTATGAAATTATCGTTCTTTCAGACGAGCCAGAAGTTTTTCTCTGTCATTGTCCTGTGGATATTCCAGAACGTGATCCAGCATTTCTTTCAGGATCTCGCCAAGTTCCGGACCCGGCTTATAACCGGCACTTATCAGATCACGTCCGGTCACTGCCAGTGTTTTCAGAGAAACACACTGCTTCTGCTCCAGAACCATGTGATAACATTCTGTCACACCTTGCAGACGGGCCGCTTTTTCTTCACGGCGATACTCGCTCTGTGCAAGCATATCCGCCTCCTGCACCTCAAGATACAGTGAAAAAAGTTCCTCCCCAATCCGGTTGACTGCATGCCTTACCGAGCGCATTTCCGGCATTGGACGATCATCATGATACCTGATCAGTCTGGTCACTTTACTGATCGTATCGTTGTCAAATTTCAGGCGGCGCAGGATGGTTTTGGCCATCTTTTCGCCTTCCGGTGCGTGCATCTTGAAATGATCACGTCCGTTTTCATCCGTCTTTCGCATAACCGGTTTCGCAATATCATGAAGCAGCATCGTCAGGCGAAGCACCTTATCAGGGCGGATCAGCATCAGACTGTGCAGGATATGCTCACCCACAGTATAACAGTGGTGCGGTGTATTCTGTTCTGTCTCCATACACCGGTCAAATTCCGGCAGAAACTCTTTCGTGATTCCGGTTTCATATGCCACCCGCAGATAATCCGGATGAGGCGAAACCAGAAGTTTCACAAGTTCGGTCTGAATTCTTTCTGCGCTGACACACTTCAGATTTGGTGCCAGTGCACGAATGCCGTTCTTTGTTTCTTTTTCAATCGTAAATCCCAACTGTGCAGAAAAACGTACCGCACGGAGAATGCGAAGCGCATCTTCATGGAAGCGTTCCATCGGATCCCCGACACAGCGGATGATCTTCGCCTGCATATCTTCCATTCCGTGAAAAAGATCGACCAGACCTCTTACCGGATGATATGCCATCGCATTGATCGTAAAATCACGTCGTTTCAGGTCTTCTTCAAGGCTCGAAGTAAACATCACCTGCTTCGGATGGCGGCCGTCTTCATAGTCACCATCCACGCGGTAAGTCGTTACTTCATAGCCTTCTTTGTCCATCAGTACGGTTACGGTGCCATGCTGCAGCCCGGTATCCACTGTGCGGTGAAAAAGCTCTTTCACCTGCTCCGGCGATGCCGAAGTCGTAATATCCCAGTCGTCCGGTGTACGTCCCAGGATAGAATCCCGCACACAGCCACCGACCACATAGGCTTCATAACCGTTTTCCTCTAAAATGTGCAGTATTTTTTCCGCATTGGAAGGAATCGTTAATTTCATATTAGTATGCTCTTCCCCAGTAAACCATCTTCTTCGCCGGTTTTCCGCAGCATACGCAGACATCACTTAAATGCTCCTGCTCAAATGGCATACATCTGGATGTTGCCTGTACATCTTCTTTGATCTTATCTTCACACTCGCGGTTTCCGCACCACATAGCTTTGACAAATCCCGGTTTGTTATTGATGGTGTCTTTGAATTCTTCGTAATTTGTTGCAACATAAGTATGAGCGTCACGATGCGCACGTGCACGTTCCAGCATTTCTTTCTGCATAAGATCAAGAACTTCCTGAGCTTTGGAAGCCAGTTCATCGAAGGAAACCACATATTTTTCTCTTGTGTCACGACGGCAGATCACAGCCTGTCCGTTCTCGATATCCTTCGGACCACATTCGATACGAATCGGAATACCACGCATTTCCTGCTCTGCAAATTTGAATCCCGGACTTCTGTCGGTATCGTCCACTTTGACACGGATGCCTGCAGCTTTCAGTGCTGCAAACAGTTCGTCTGCTTTTTCCAGAACGCCTTCTTTACGCTGCTGGATCGGGATGATCACTGCCTGTGTCGGAGCAATTCTCGGAGGCAGGACAAGTCCGCTGTTGTCACCATGAACCATGATGATCGCACCGATCATACGCGTTGTCATTCCCCATGATGTCTGGTGTACATATTTCAGAGTGTTATCCTTATCTGTGTACTGAATACCAAATGCTTTTGCAAATCCGTCACCGAAGTTATGGCTGGTACCGGACTGAAGCGCCTTACCGTCATGCATCAGGGATTCGATCGTATACGTAGCTACCGCACCTGCAAATTTTTCTTTGTCTGTTTTCTGGCCTTTGATAACCGGAATTGCAAGAACTTCTTCACAGAAATCAGCATACAGATTCAGCATCTGGATTGTTCTCTCTTCTGCTTCTTCTGCTGTTGCATGAGCAGTATGTCCTTCCTGCCACAGGAACTCTCTGGAACGAAGGAACGGACGTGTTGTTTTTTCCCAGCGCACTACGGAACACCACTGGTTGTATACTTTCGGCAGATCTCTGTGGGACTGGATATCTTTCTGATAGAAATCGCAGAACAGAGTTTCAGAAGTCGGACGTACACAGAGACGTTCCTGAAGTTCATTCAGTCCGCCATGCGTTACCCATGCTACTTCCGGTGCAAAACCTTCTACGTGGTCTTTTTCTTTCTCCAGAAGAGATTCCGGAATAAACATCGGCATGTATACATTCTGTACACCTGTCTCTTTGAATCTGCGGTCAAGTTCATGCTGGATATTTTCCCAGATTGCATAACCTGCCGGTTTGATTGCCATGCATCCTTTTACGCTTGTGTAGCCGCACAGTTCTGCTTTTTTTACAACATCCGTATACCACTGTGCAAAATCTTCATCCATGGAAGTGATAGCTTCTACTAATTTCTTTGCCATGATTTTTCTCCTTTTCTGAATGGTTCTTTTGTCAGATCAGAGGCAATAAAAAAAGTCCTCTGATCCCGGTAAAGGGACCGAAGGACTTCGGCGGTACCACCCTAATTAGCAATTACAATAACAATTACTCTCTCAATATCCTTTAACGCCGGATCTACGCTGCACTTCAGTTGTACAGAGCTCCGAGGCCGGTTCCATGATTCACGCACAGGATCCTTCCACCATGCAGATCCCTCTCTGAGATTGCTCCTCATGTACTATTCTCATCATCGCCGGGTATTTATGCCGAAACCTTAAGCTTTGGCACATTTATTATATATTTTATGCGAAATATCCAGTGATGTCAAGGGGCTGATTCACAGAATCCTGCCGGAATGTTTTAAACGTTACTGTTCACTCCGTTCACAGCAACTTGCAAAGCCATTTTTCAGACAGTAATATCAATCTTTCTTCCGGTTCTTTTGTATTTGTAATAACGCACACCTGCTGCATCCATCATCCGCTTGGATGCGATCACAGACGGCGTATGTTCATATTTGTCACAGTCATAAATCACCGTTTTAATTCCTGCCTGAATGATCGCTTTCGCACATTCATTGCATGGAAACAGAGAAACATAGAGTTTCGCGCCTTCCAGACTGCCTCCACGATAATTCAAAATCGCATTGAGTTCACTGTGTGTCACATACAGATATTTGGTAGCCAGCGGCTCACCTTCTCTCGCCCACGGAAATTCATCATCGGAACATCCCTTCGGAAATCCGTTGTACCCCATGGAAAGGATCTTATTGTCCTCACTGACAATACACGCTCCTACCTGTGAATTCGGATCTTTGGAGCGCATTCCGGAAAGCATTGCCACACCCATAAAGTATTCATCCCAGGAAATGTAATCCTGTCTTTTCTGTATATGTACTGCCATTATAAAATCCCCCTTACAGATACCGGCTTCCCACAAAATGCAGGAGGCCGGTATTTAAAATTCATATGTTTATTTAAATTTCCGGATATGCATCCGTAATGTCTGTATCTTCCTCAATCTGTCCGATGCGACGGATATGACGCTCGTCCTCTGAGAACGGAGTGTTCAAAAATGTATCCACGATCTTAATTGCAAGTCCCGGTCCTACAACTCTTCCGCCCATCGCAAGAATGTTGGCATTGTTGTGAAGACGTGTTGCCTCTGCACTGAAGCAGTCTGAACAGAGTGCTGCACGGATTCCTTTGAATTTATTGGCAGTAATAGAAATACCAATACCGGTTCCGCATACCAGGATTCCCTTTTCGCAGTCTCCGTTCTGAATTGCAATTGCAACTCTCTTAGCATAGATCGGATAATCTGTGGAATCTGTGCTGTCACATCCAAAATCCTGATATTCTATATGGTTCTCCTCCAAATATTTAATAATTTCCTGTTTCAGTTCATAACCACCATGGTCACATCCTAATGCTATCATTTCTTTTCCTCCTGTGCATTTATAATTTTATGTCCTGCCGCCTTTAAAAGGCGGTTCATAATAGCCTGTCCCATCCTCGGCGTATAAAATGCCTCTGAGTAGATCAGATCTACCCGGTCATCATCAAAGTTTCGAAGCACTTCATAAAGATGATGTGCGATCGTTTCTTCTTCTTCTCTGCTTCCGATACTGAATACATCAGCGTGTGCATAACGGTCTTTTGTCTCATCCGTTGCGATCACGCCGACTTTAAGACCTTTTTTCTCTGCATCAGCACTCAGTCTGTTGATGCAGTCGATCACCTGTTCCTCATTGCCTTCCACAATAGAAAGGTCTGCCTTCGGTGCATAATGACGGTATTTCATGCCCGGTGCCTTCGGATGCACACTGTTGTCCGTGATCAGAAGCCCCCGGTCCATACGGACATCCCCCAGCGTTTCTTTCAGCATTTCCAGCGAAATATATCCAGGTCTTAAAACTACCGGAACATCCTCGGTGAAATCTACGATCGTAGACTCCAGACCGATTCCCACCTGTCCTCCGTCGATGATCATATCGATCGCATCACCAAGGTCTTCCTCCACATGCTCTGCCATCGTCGGACTCGGCCTTCCTGATGTATTGGCACTCGGTGCCGCAACAAATCCTCCGGCTGCTTTGATCAGTTCCTGTGCGATCCGGTCACTCGGAAAACGTACTGCCACGCTGTCCAGACCGCCGGTCGTCTCCTTCGGTACAATGTCCGCCTTCGGAAGGATCATTGTCAGTGGACCCGGCCAGTATTTCTCCGCCAGAATCTTTGCGCCCTGCGGAATCTCTGTCGTAATCTCTGCAAGCTGATCAATCTCTGCAATATGAACGATCAGCGGGTTATCTGACGGTCTTCCCTTCGCTGCATATATTTTCATGGAAGCCTGTGGATCCAGTGCGTTTCCGCCGAGCCCGTAAACCGTCTCCGTCGGAAATGCCACAAGTCCGCCTGCTTTCAGGATGTCTCCTGCTCTTTTTATGGCATCCATATCCAGATTTTCACTGGTCATTGCCACAATCTGCGCTCTCATATCTTATGCTTCCTCTCATTTATCTGTATTGTTTTTCATTATAGTCTAAATCTGTTAATTCTACAAGTCAGTTTATCTTCACGATATAGGTCGGATATTCCGAATCCTGAAATACCACTTCGCCCAGACTTTTCAGCAGATCATTATTCAGATCGGCCCCGTACTTATTACGCTCGCACGAACCGACAAAAATATAAGAAACATGGTATTCTTCCAGCAATTCTTTTACTCTTGTTTCATCCGTTGAAGTATAGATTTCCTGTATTTCTTCTATTTTTGCATTCAGATCTGCCAGATCACCTCTCCACAGCCATTCATGTACATACCAGCCCATGATCGTCGGAAGTCCGGTCATTGCAGATACTCGTTCATATTCGGAATAGCTGTCACCGTTTGCTTCAAGGACAACAGGTGCATCCGAAATGTTTTCTTTCAGCCAACGTATACCATTTACATCTTCCGGAAAATCTGTCTCAAGGAATGCTGTTGCATTCAAACCTTTATACTGGGACGGTTTCCAGACCTCGCCAAACCAGGAATGCACACTGTTTCCAAAATATCCACAGGTCCACACAAAGAAAAACAGTCCGATGAATGCCAGCACTTTCAGAATCTTGTTTTTGCCAATGACAAGCAGACGGAAGATTGCATAGATCATCGTCATACCAAACATAATATATGCCTGATAGGTCAGTTTAAACATGGTATTTGCTCTGGCATTTCCACTTTCATAAATATCGCGGACATATACAAGTTCCGGGATCAGGACAAGCCCTATCGCGCAAAGTCCCATAAGTACTGCAAAAAGATCCGGCATTCCAATCGACGCAAGCAGATGGTAAAGAGATTTCTGCTCTGCCCCACGCAGTTTCTCTACGAGCAGCGAAACTACAAACAAAATCGTCAGGATTCCCGGCAGTCCCCAGAGCACCAGAAGCTGATGTGGCAGAGAATGATGCTGTGCAAGCGCAATTCCCTGTACCATATTGCTGGTATCAAACTGTAACGTAAACGGCAGAATGATCACAGTTGCCAGTATCAGAATTTCCGCTGCCTGAGCCGCTGTCACTCCGAGCGCCCATCTGATTTTCCCTCTCTGCCCGATGATATTCATAAACAGCGCCGCTCCGCAAGTTACCACGAAATAAATCACAAAATCCCAGTAGTTCGTCCAGTGAAACATTCCGAGGAGTGCACCTGCTGCCAGAAGCTGCGGCATCAGAAGCTGTTTTTTCCAGAATTCTCTCCGGCTCATACTTTCTCCTGAAAGCTCTGTCGTTCTTACTTTTTTCATCCATGCATAGAGCAGTCCCAGAAGTAAAAGCACAAACATAATATCGACCACATGTGCATGCAGGTCTCCGAGTACGAAGGAATAGCATGGAAATTCATGGATCGTCTTATCCTCTACATCCGGATTGAACCCGATATAACGCGTGGCATCCGGAAACCAGTAACTGCTGACTTCCTCACCTTTTAATTTCCGGATAAACGGAATGATCTGCCCGTAGATCACATAGTGCATATTGCCGGCTATGGAAACAGAAATCCCCGCCAGGATTCCTGTCACGGACGGCAGTGCTTTTTTCCATCTGCTTCCGGTCTTTCCGAGACGGTCAGCCACCATCTGATGTACCAGAGAAAACGGCATCGCGAAAGCAAGTCCTGCCACAAACGTCCTCATCAGATTGTAAGTGAGTTCTACTTTTGCCCCGGACAGTTTCGTCAGAAATACTGCAAAATACTGTCCGCCATAATAGTAATTAATTTTCCCCTGTGAATACCAGAGGTCTGTCGCCGGCAGCGTTTTGCTCCGCATCATGGCCTCCATGAAACCATAATCCATAAACTTTTCTGTACCATATGCCGCCGGATGGAATCCCGCGAAATAAGTCCAGAGAAGAAATGCCGCAAAAAACAGAAGTTCTTCTGCATATACCAGATCCAGATGTGCAAAAGGAATGCATTCAAATCCGGCTTTTTGTTCCCTCCAATATAAAATAAGCGAAGCAGCTGCACAGACCAGTGTCACCACAATGCAGGTTATCGTCGTGAATTTAATAATTTTTACCGCAACAAGAAACCAGGTAAGAAAACCACTCACGGCAATTGCTGTCACTTTTGAAAATATCCATCCTCTGTCCTGGAATCTTCGGAACAATCTGCCGGTCAGCGGCATTGCCGTCACACCAAGTACCAGTGCCAGCAGATACCATGTCCAGAAAGTCCACACATCTCCCTGTAAAAGAAATGCTGACAGTGCGACCAGCAAAAGCGCCGGTATTATTTTAAAAATCTGTTTGGTTATCGTTTCAGGTTTCATAAATCCTTATTCTCCCATCTTCTGATTCGTAAACCAGTGTAAACGCACTGGCAATCGTATCTTCTCTGCAGTTTTCCTGCTCGTATTGCATTCCTTCTTCATAAAGAACGTATGTGATTTTTTCCTGTTTTACAAGTTTCTTTATAGCCTCCGCATCTGTGGAACTGTAAATCTCTTTCGCTTTTGCCGCGCGGTCATATGTATCATATCCTGCTGACCATGCATAATACGGCCAGCCCATATACATCATCACACCGGACATCGTCACTTCATTGATGCTGTACTCCGGTGTCAGGATCAGATCATTATGAGTCAGATGCTCTGCCAGCCACCCCGTCAGTTCACTTCTCATATTCACAGTCACACGATGCCCGGAATCATTATCTTTTAAAATAACTACAAAATCATAGATTCCCGTATTACTCAGTGCGATTGCAAGAAGTATCGCTACGATCTTACAGCCGATTTTTCTTTGAAACAGTTTAAGTACTGCAAGGCTCCAGAAAATAGCAAGGAAGGCATACGC
>CAKROE010000055.1 GCA_934371915.1 uncultured Blautia sp.
GACCAGTTCATGTTGGTCGCATCTGCGCCCCATCTCTTATAGCATTCCATAAGAAGGTTGGAGCCTGCTACACGGATCTTTAAGTTCTTCATATCATCGATAGTTTTTACTTCATGTTTGCTGTTGGTCAGCTCACGGAAACCATTTTCCGCGATACCCATGCAGTGCAGGCCGTAGCTTGAAAGGATCTCTTTCAGTTTCTCTCCTGCCTCGCCGTCAAACTTCGCATCTGCATCATCATAAGAATCATAGATGAACGGCAGAGATACGACATTGAATCTCGGGTCAAATGCAGAGTAGATCAGGTTAGAATGCATAGAAATCTGTACCGGGTCTCCGTTCATCAGCGCCTGAATACCTTCTGACTGGTTTCCGTTGGTAAGCTGGTCTGCTGCGTATACATTGACTTTGATCTTTCCGCCGGTTGCTTTTTCCATCAGTTCACCGAACTTACGTCCGCCTTCTGCCCATGTACTTGTCTCCGTTGTGGAGCATGCAAAGTTCCATGTTGCTTCCGGCCAGTCAAGATCACTGTAGTCTTCCACAGTATCCATGGAATCTTCTGTAAAGAGATCTACCAGATCCTGTGCATCATCATAGCCCTGATTCTCCAGTTCCTGAACAAACCATTCGTCTACACCATCAACCGCTTCTTTGAAGGAATCAATGTCCATATCTTCTTTCTTTGTGAAGGTTACGCCATTGCTTTCTTCCCAGCGGCTCATGATCTCTTCATCACCGGAACGGTTGATGTAACGCTCATACTCTACAGCTTTCTGTCCACATTCATCAACAACTGCCTGCTGCTCTGCGGTCAGACTGTCATAGATTTCCTGGTTGATACAGAAGAACAGACAGTCATAGATTGCATCCCACATGGAGCAGTACGGCTGAACTTCCTGTACGCTTGCCGCATCAATTGCCGGTAACGGGTTTTCCTGACCTTCTACTGTGTTCTGCTGCAGTGCAGTGTAGGTTTCGGACCAGTTCATATTTGTAGCATCTGCGCCCCATCTCTTATAGCATTCCATAAGAAGGTTCGATCCTGCTACACGGATCTTTAAGTTTTTCATGTCATCGACAGTTTTTACTTCATGCTGGCTGTTAGTCAGCTCACGGAAACCATTTTCCGCGATACCCATGCAGTGCAGGCCGTACTCAGAAAGGATCTCTTTCAGTTTCTCTCCGGCTGCGCCGTCAAATTTTGCATCTGCATCATCATAAGAATCATAGATGAACGGCAATGATACAACATTGAATCTCGGGTCAAATGCAGAATAGATCAGATTGGAATGCATGGAGATCTGTACCGGGTCTCCGTTCATCAGCGCCTGAATACCTTCTGACTGGTTTCCGTTGGTAAGCTGGTCTGCTGCATATACATTGACTTTGATCTTTCCGCCGGTTGCTTTTTCCATCAGTTCACCGAACTTACGTCCACCGTCAGCCCATGTACTTGTCTCTGTTGTGGAGCATGCAAAGTTCCACGTCATTTCCGGCCAGTCAAGATCACTGTAATCCGCGATAGTATTGAAGGAATCATTGTCGTTTCCGGCATCTTTGGAAGCGGTGCTTCCTGTGTCAGAGGAGGACTGAGCACCTGTGTAGGAACCATTTTTTGCAAGTGCTTTCGGCAGAGCTGTAGAAACGGCCGGAATATATGTAATTACAAGAAGGACTGCTACAGAAGCAGCGATCATCGGCATAACTGCCTTTGAAATCTGCTGAAGAGTAACCTCCAGACCTTTTTTGATCTTGATACTGATCGCAACGAACAGGTTGACACCAACCGGAGGTGTTACCTGACCGATTGCAAGGTTTACAGTTGCCATAACACCAAATGCAACAACGTCATATCCAAGTGCCTTACATACCGGAAGCATGATCGGGATAAAGATATACATAGCTGAGTTTGCATCGATGAAACATCCTGCGATCAGGAAGATAATGTTTACGATCAGAAGGAATACGAACTGATTGTGTGCAATCGATGCAAGCAGTCCGGATGCTGCTTCTGCGATACCAAATTTCGTACATACATAAGAGAACAGGGATGCACATGCAACGATCAGCATGATGCCGCCTGTTGTTTTTGCTGATTCTACAAAAATATCGATCAGGTCACGGAATTTGACTTCACGATAGATGACCATACCTACAAACAGACCATATACAACAGATACGGCGGCTGCTTCTGTTGGTGTAAAGATACCGCCGTAGATTCCGCCGAGGATGATGATCGGCATCAAAAATCCCCAGAAAGCATCTTTAAATGTAGCCCAGCGTTCTTTTGCAGTTGCTTTTTTTCTGGAAGGCTGAATGTTGTGTTTCTTTGCTTCCAGCAAAACAACAATCACAAGCGCAACACCCATCAGGATTCCAGGTATGATACCTGCTGTAAACATATCAGCGATAGAAACACCTGTGATGGATGCGTATACAACGAATGCGATACTCGGAGGTATGACGATCGCGATCGAGCTCGATGTCGCCATCAACGCCGTGGAGAACGGTGCGGAAAATCCTCCCTGCTCTACCATTGCCGGAATCAGGACTGCGCCGAGGGCAGCTACAGTTGCCGGGCCGGAACCGGAGATTGCTCCGAAGAAACATGCAACGATAACACATACGATGGCGATACCACCTTTTTTGTGGCCGACACAGGTATCAACGAAATCGATCAGTCGTTTGGAGATACCGGCTTTTGCCATGATATTACCGGATAATACGAAAAACGGAATTGCCAGAAGCAGGAATTTACTGATTCCGGCATACATGTTGGTTGCCACGATCGTAAGTGAAGTTCCCGAGTAAAGGATCGCACATACAGAGGAAAGTCCCAGACAGATCGCGATCGGCACACCAAGGATCAGAAAGATAAAGAATGAAATAAATAAAACAGCACTGATCATTTATTTGTCCTCCTTTTCTTCTTTATATCCTGTACAGAAATCCAGACAGAACTCGATAAAATGAAGAATCATGCATCCTGCACCGATCGGTACGAAGGACCAGAAGATCCATTCCGGCCAGTTCAGCACGAAGGTTCTCTTACCGTTTGCAAGCTGGGTAATAACCTTATCCATACCATATTTAAAAAGAATTGCTGAAAAAACAATGCTCAGAACCGTGATCAGGATCACAGACGGTTTTTTCAGTTTTTCCGGGAGACGGTCAGTAAACAATGACAGACTGACCAGCTCGCCTTTCCGACATGCAAGTGCTGCTGCCAGAAGTGTGATGAGAACAAATACCGCTACAACCAGCTCTTCTGTAAATGACCATGAGCGGTGGATCACTTTACGGGAAAATACATTTCCCACTGTCAGCACCAGGATCAGCAGCGTAGATATGATCAGTACGACTTTTTCGACTGCTGCAAGTGCATTCATGAGTTTTTTGTAAACTTTCATACTCTCTTCCCCTTTTTTTGTATTTTGTTCCGGTTTCAGACCTCCTGGTTTCAGATCTTTTGGGCATAAAAAAATCCGCCCCATCAGGGACGGATAGATATATCATTCCGCAACCACCCTGTTTCTCCATTGAAACAAGTACGATTCTGCAACGTACCGGCATACGCGTCTCCTGTAACGGGGAGCTACCGTGAAAACCTACTGGTGATTCTGTAAAACGTTCGGTCTTCCTTCTCAGGGATGATATTCAAAACAGTTCTGTCGCCGCTTCCCACCATGCACAGCTCTCTGTAGACAGGTTCCTCTGCTTCTACTGATTCCCTTCATAGAATTTACTCTTATGCTTTACCTTGTTAAAAGGTGTCTTTATTTTACCTCTCATTTTTCGTCACGTCAAGAGTTTTTATGCAATTTTCCTGCATAATATCCATTCTCTGCTTCCAAAAAGGAGAAGCCTCATCAGCTTCTCCTTCTTGCTCTGTATTTTGATCGTATGTATTTGCCTGCTGCCGACAAGTCACCGGTCTTCCATCCGCTTGTCTTGCGTGTCCTGGATGAAAGCAGGGAACAGGATTCATTCTTATTACTCAGACTCCAGCAAAAATAACTGATATTCGATTTATTCAGTCTGCGCAGCCATTTACCCGTTGATGATTTGCTGATTCCACCGCCGCCACTTGCTGCCGACATCCCAAACTCCGTTACCATTACCGGCAGATTTTTCTGACGCGCATAAGAAAGCTTCGATGGCAGATACTGGTTATGACTCCACTCATTCGCATAAAAATGAAGGGAATACATGATATTTTTGTAACCTTTGATCGGGCTGTCTGCTACTTCATTGCTCGTTCCGTCAGATCCAAGCTGTGACCACGTTGGTGTACCAACCACGATGATCGCATTTTTGTCATATTTACGAATCGTCTTGATCACCGATGTCGCATAGGATTTGATCGTTTTCCAGCTACAGCCGTTCGGCTCATTGCAGATCTCGTAAATTACGTTTTTCTGCTTTTTGTACTTCTTTGCCATAGTCTTGAAAAAAGATTTTGCTTCTTTGAGATGACTTTTGGGATTTCCGTCATTCAGAATGTGCCAGTCGATGATCACGTACATGCCAAGATCTGTCGCATACTGAACTCCTTTGTAGATCTGATTTCGAAGAGCCGATTTGCTTCCGCCGGAACAATATCCATTGTAATCCGACGTGTACATTGCCAGCCGTACCGCATTGGCCCCCCAGTCGTCCCGAAGTGTCTTAAATGCGGCTTTGTTTACATATGGGGATCCTACGTCCCAGTTGATTCCGTGCGTGCTGATGCCACGAAGCTGAAATTTCTTTTTATTCTTATCTACGAGATCTGCACCTTTTACCGAAAGCCGTCCATGAGAAGATACCGGTGTTGCTGCATACACTTCATATTCTGTCTGCATCATCATGGCAGTAATCACCATAAAAAGTACAAGAACTAAAGCAACACTTCTGTATCCTTTTTTTCTCTTCATACGTCATCCCTCCTCACCGGATAACTGCTCATTGACCGTCACAATTATTTCTTTTTTGTATCAAATCTGAAAGCGTCTTTATCAGCAATTCTGCATTCAATGGTTTCGCGACATACCCATCGATACCTGCACGCGTCCCGGCTATGTGTATCTCTTGCTCCACACATGCAGTTACTGCAATAATCGGTATCCTTTCCGCATCCGCCCATCCGGATTGCCTGATCTTCTCCGCTGCATCATTTCCGTTCATCACCGGCATCATGATGTCCATAAGAACGGCATCGTATGTTCCGGATGGTTTTGCCATATAAGTCTCCACGGCCTCTTTGCCGTTTCTGGCTGTTACCACTACAGCTCCGGCATCTTCAAGGATAAACTGCGCAATTTCAAGATTCAGGTCATTATCCTCTACAAGAAGGATTTTCCGGTCAGTTAATGTTTTGTCATCTTTTGTGTCTGCGGCCTTCTCCCGACACAGAGGTTTCTGAGAAATTTCAAATGGAATTGCAATGCAGACGGTACTTCCCTTCCCCGGTTCACTGTCAATCGTAATCTTGCCATCCATGCGCTCTACCAGAGTTTTTACAATGGACATTCCAAGTCCCGTTCCCTGATAAACAGTTCTCGCATCTGTCTTCTCCTGCGAAAACGGTTCAAAAATATGCTGTAAAAATTCTTTATCCATACCGATCCCGGTATCTGCAATACTGCATTTGTAAAGTACTCCGGTCTCTTCCGTATACGACATTGCATCCTGCCAGTCGATTTTACCACCCGGCTTGTTGTATTTTACTGCATTACCGACAATATTCAGGAAAATTTCTCTCAGCTGCACCGGATTTCCAATCACCAGTGGCCACTTTTCCCCATTGTCTTCACTTGTATGTGTCAGTGCGATTCCCGCATTGGATGCCTGTATACTCATAATATCCAGAACTTCTCGGATCAACTGTGAAAAATCAATTGTTTCAGTTGTCTCTTCACGTTCTTTCCCATATTCCGGTACAAATTCCGAATTACCGTCGGTTTTTTTCTCATTTTCAAGGCGGCTCATCTCAAGAACGTTATTTACAAGGTCCAAAAGATGATATGCAGATGTCTTTGCTTTCTGACGATTTTCCCTGATCAGTTTTTCATCCTGACATCTGTTATTTATATCAAGAATTCCGATAATACCATTCAATGGTGTGCGGATATCATGAGACATATTTCTCAGAAAAACAGATTTTGCCTCACTGGCCTCTCTTGCCTGCTCCAGTGCTTTTTCAAGGAGGCGCTTCTGCTCTTTTTCCTTTTCTGCATCCCGGCGCATTTTCTGATAACGTCTCAATACCAAAAAGATCGCACATGCAAACATTGCTGCAACAATACATACAACAACAGGTATATGATCACGGACCATATCAGCAAATGTATAGGCCACAAGATCACTCATATACTTATATGCATGGTTGATACCATAATCATTACCAAGTATACTCAGTCCGTGATTCAAAAGCTGCAAAAGACTTCCGTTACCGCTGGCCACCCCGAAGCAGCGATCCTCCGCATCAGGAAGCGGAGACATTCCAATCCCTTTTTGTGAATGAACAAGCTGAAATACACGCAAAGCATTTACGATCGTGCCATCGACTTCTTTCTTTTTTACCGCGTCAATACACTTTTCAATCGTATCATACATTACGGTCTCTGCATCCGGGAAAGCAGCTATCGTATAATAATATTGAAGTGTATTATCCCTGTTGACTGCAAATTTCTTTATGTCTTCAATATCATATTTATCCACATATACCAGTTCCATCGAGGATGTCACAACCGGCGCACTGTAGTGATATGACTGCTGCTCTGCATACCACGTTTCTCCTCCAACCGGAAAAACAACATCCACTTCACCTTTTTTCAGACTGTCCAGCATATCCTGATGATTATCGTATCCGACATATTCTATGCCTGGTCTGTATTTACCCGGAAGTGCCCGGATAAGATCCGGTACTACATCGGCAATCAACCCTGTTGCTTTGCCCTCTGAGTCTGTATCACTGTACGGAATATAATGATTCAGGTAACCTACTCTGATCTTCGGATGCTGCTCCATCCACTCCTGTTCCTGTCTGGACAGAAAAATATTTACCGAACTCTCAGCAGAATATTTACTTCGAAGTTCATCAAGATAAAAAGCATTTTGCTCATGGATTTGGGTGAGTGCCTCATTTAACTCCTCCAGAAGATCACTCCGGTCATTCGCAACAGCAAGATAATATGGCTCCTTGCCAATAATCTCCACCGGTGTGATTCCACTGTAGGAAGAGACAATATTATCAGCACTTACAAAACCATCAAGTTCACCGACATTAAAATCTTCGGCGCATTCAGAGATATCTTTATAATATTCAATTTCAATATCTGCTCGATTGTCTTTTGCCCATTCTTCAAGTTTGGAAGTCATGCGCTGTGCATCCACAGTCCCGATTTTTTTACCGGCAAAAGAATCATAATCACCCGACTTCATTGAATCATCTTTGCTGTCTTTATATATATAGAAGGTTTCATTCAGCATATCATAATTCGGATAACTGACCTGTTTGGCGCGTTCCTCACTGTAGGCAACACCTGCCAGCAGATCAATCTCGCCTGATTCCAGTTTTTGGAATAAATCCTCCCACTCACCGTATACATACTGATAATCCCATCCTGTATAGGAAGCTACCTCCTGGATATACTCGTAGCTATAACCACTTTTGGCTGTCCCATCACTGGTTCCTTCCTGAAAATCTTCCCGCGGATAATAACCGATTTTTACTTTTTCCCCTGTAACAGAATCCGCATACACATCTGTAATTCCACCTGCGATTCCGCCTGTCAGAAGTATTGCTGCCATAAAAAATGATGTAAATTGGTGTTTTTTTAATTTCATAGCGGCTCCTGTACTTCACCTTTTATTTTTGCTTACGATGATTTAATTATACTATATCATTGTATAATTCGCCAATATTTCTTATGATTTTCGTTACTCTTTTATGATTTCTCACATATTTGATACTGAATTTCACCTGTTACTGTGAACGGAGTGAACAGTAACTTTCACCTCATTTGGCAGAGACAGATTTGGTAATTCTCTTTGCATTACATCCGAAAATCATTTATACTGTAATTATCCAAATCCTACGGGAAACGGAGGAGGGATAAATATGAAAAAGAAACTGAATCATGCATTTAATTACATTACTGCAATCCTGATATTTATCTGTGCAATGACAGTAAGCCTCAGTATTTTTCTGGTAAAAGTACAGAACTCTATCGATACCAACTCACAGAACATTATGACAAATACAGTTTCACACCAAAGCGATCACGTTCTTTCCATCCTTCAGATTCATTATGGATTTCTGAACAGTATTGCTGACAAAATGGGGAAATCATCTTCTCTTCTGTCTGACGGTAATATGAAACTTCTTGTTTCCATGGCAGAAAACACAGACTTTGAGAGAACAGCTCTGATCGAAGCAGATGGTACCGCCCATTATGATAATGGTGCTGAAAAAAACGTTGCACAGCGACGATATTTCCAGGAAGCAATGCAGGGAAAAGAAACCTTAAGTGATCCTCTCGAAAGCAGTATAGATCAGGAAATGCGAGTAATCCTAGGTGTTCCCGTTTATCAGAATGGTAATGTCATCGCTGTACTTGGCGGCTCCTATAATGTAACCGCTCTAAGCCGTATGCTTTTTAATGATGTATTTGATGATTCCGGATACAGCCTGATTATTAACCAGAATGGGGAGATTATTGCTTATGACGGTGATCCTGCTTACCACAAAATTACATACGGGGATAATTTCTTCAAATTTTATGAACACAAAAAATTATTATCCGATGATACCTTAAAAAAGATCCGGCTGGATTTCAAAAATGAGAAAGACGGTACTGTAAGGCTGCAGACAGCTTCCACCTCTGATGCAGCACAGTATCTTTCTTATACCAGACTCGGAATGAACGGCTGGATGATCTGCTATGTAATTCCGGTTGCTGATGCGCAGAATTCCTATGACTTTATCAAATCCGATGAAAGCATACTCCTTGGTATATTCCTGATTCTGGTTCTCCTGCTTGTTCTTTATATTATCCGAACCAATCGCAAACAAAATGAAGAACTTATCAGAACAGCCGAGCTTGACGGACTGACCGGTGCTTACAACAAACGCGCTACCGAAGCATATATTAATAAAATTCTGACACAGATGCCTGATGAAAAAGGTACTTTTGTCATTCTCGACGTAGATAAGTTCAAAGACGTCAATGACCGGTATGGTCATGCTGTCGGTGACACGGTTCTTCATGAACTTGCCAAAACATTTTTCCGCCATTTCCGTAAAGATGATATTATCGGAAGAATCGGCGGTGATGAATTTGTTATTTATATGAGAAACACCGAATCAAAAGAAATCGCCTCGGCACGCGTTAAAAACCTGATTGAAAATGTCCGTAGTCTTCCTTTTGAGGAAATGAACGGAAATCATGTCACGATCAGTGTTGGTATTGCATTCGTCCCGGAAGCCGGAAACTGCTATATGGATCTTTACAAAAATGCCGACACGGCTCTGTATGAAACCAAACAGAATGGCAGAGATGGATATCACGTATATATAGGGACATAATAAAACGAAATAATTTTATATAAAAATCAAACCTCTTCTGTCCGGCGGATGAATAAGTCGGTAGAAGAGGTTTTCTTTTGTTTTTCAAACCTAATTCAAATAATTATATACAGTTCTTGAAATATTACGGATACGCGGAAGTGCATAATCCTCACTGCCTGTATTTGAAAATACACAGATTATGTAATCTTTTTTCTTTCCATATACGATTGCCATATCATGCTCAACACTGGAAGTTTCACCTGTTTTGTTTGCAACTTTGATTCCGGATGGAATGCCTGACGGTATCTTCCATCTTCTTGTCTGAGCAAGCAGGAGCTTCCGCATCTCTTTTGAGTATTTTGATGATACACAGGTTCCGTTGTAAATATGTTCCAGAAGAATGCCACAGTCTTTTGCAGAAGTGATATTACTCTGTCCGTCACCGACCGATGCCGAAGATGCCGGATGCAATGTATGATGACAGCCGGTTTTTGTATATTTATTTTTCTTAAGATATTTATTAATGACAGATGCTCCGCCTAAAAAACTTCTGGATTTACTGTTGTATTTTACCAGCTGATTATATGCCTCATTGTCACTCTCCGTGATCATTTCATTGAGAAGCCCTTTGACCGTAGAATTATATTTCAGGGTTCCCTTTTTGATCTGATCAAAAGTCGATGCCATAACAAAAGGTTTGATTACGCTCGCAGAGTACATGGCACTTTCATTCAAATTAACCACACCGCCGGTCTTTAAATCTTTCACATAAACAGACCAGGAGCCATAATAACCATTCAACATCTTCCGCAGTTTTTTCTTCAAACTGTTGATCTTCATATCCGCCTCGGTACATTTACGACCATCACAGTCAACATAAACTCCGTCAGAGATCTTTTTGTTTTTGGCGATCGTACCGTTTGATTTAAAATAGTATCCGGATTTCCAACGATTTTCATAGCGTTTGCCATCTGAATTAAGAAGATATCTCTTTCCGTTTATGGTTTTCCATCCGGCTTTATTGTATAATCGTCCGTTGTCCCCGCCAAAGTAATAGGTTCCTTTGAACTTTTTGCCATAAATCACAGTATCGACTCGATGAAACTCTTTTTTCCTGCACAGGCATCCCCTGTCATCAAACATATAATAACCGGATTTCAGTTTCTTTTTTGTCGGCATCTTAATATACTGCATGCCGGTAATCTTTTCTCCGTTTTTGTCTTTCAACCACCAGTTATGTCCGGTATAGATCAGATATTCACCTGACTGATTCGCAAGCCGGACAACTTTACTGCCGGTCTTTTTGCTGCTCTTCTGACGGCTTTTCGTATTCTTCTTTGATGCGGCATGTACCTGAACTTTCGGCATCGCAGAAGATACGCCTGCTGTCACAAACATTGCCAGCATAAAAAACAAAATACATCTGTAAAGTCCGGTTCGGTGTTTATGGTTCTCTTTCACTTATGTCCTCCTGAGATAGTTATCTCTGATTATCGTATTCTATTTGATTTTCCGCTGCCATTTAATGTTTTATTGTCTTTCCAGTTCCTTTTGAATCCATGTCATAATCACATCCACGAGATAATCCTGCTGTACCTGACTCAAAGCCCGTCCCGGCTGCATTTTGTGCCATTTTCGAATACATTCCCGACAACAGGTTGCAGTGGCATGCTGCGCTATAAATACAGGATGTCCACGCATAGGCGTCTGCTTTCCATCATTCGGTATATATGCCGGTGCCTCCCTCTTTGCAATAAAATCCTCGGCATGTTTCCTGATCGTATCAAGCCCTTTTTCATTTATATACTCAATATCTTTTTGCTTCAGATGGAAACTGCTCCGAAATCTCGAATTGCCAAATCTTTCAAAGAGCTGGGAATACCATTCATCTTTTGTCATAAAAATTCACCACGTTTCTGACTGAACATCAAATATCCTGCTCATCTAATAACCGCCTGTCAGCTTCTGTCTCCAGCCATTTCAGAAGATTTCCTGCAATTCTCGGCGTAAACAGTTCCGCATATTTTAATCCTTCACTTGTAATATGGAGAACCGGATATTGCCCCGTAGTCTTGATGATATAATGGCGTCCGATCAGCCAGTAGATTAGTCTCGTAACTTCTTCTCCGGTTAAATATGATAATGCATTATATTCTTTTACTTTATCCAATCCGTTCTTTTTTATTTTTTCAGCATTTGATCCCCGCAAAACACCACTCAGTATCGACACACCAAAATATTTCTTCTCACTTATATGAACCAATGCATTCATGATTGTTTCAACAATTTCAAACAAGCTGTGCCCCTTATATTCCGGATACTTTTTACGACTATTTTCAGAATCCGCATTTTTATCCAGAATTTTCTGTTCCCAGTTATCATTTTTATGCTGCTCATTATGACTTATATATTCTATTGTTTTTTGCTGCGATTTCGTATTCTCTTCCTTTGTTTCCTTTTTGGGTAACCAGTCCAGTTCGGTAACATCATAGCCCATAAGCTTGTAATATTCTTTTGCAGATAATGTTTTATTACAGCCCTTTCCATTATTCTGATAATTGGTACAGCCTAAAAAATACTGCCTGTTCTCGCTGAATTTTACAATTAAATATCCATCCTGACAGTCCGGGCATTTCATAATTCCCAGCTTTTTACCCATAATATGATTTGTCATAAAACTACACTCTTCGGGCTCATTTGTACAAATATACAGGCGCAGTCCATATGCCGGTTTATATCTGAGCTGCATAGGGAATCCACATACCGGGCATTTTTTTCGCTCCAAAATAACCGGTTCTTCTGACCAGGTCCCGCAAAGCGAAACATTTTTATATTCTTTCTTAATTTCAAGAAGAAACTCTGATGGATTTTGCTCCGGGGCTATAAAGTAAACTCTGTTTTTTGTTCGAGTCATTGCTACATAAAAAAGGCGTCTCTCTTCCGCATACTGCATGCTTCTGTCCTCTTTTACAACCAGTGACAAAACAGGATCATCTTCAATCTTTGATGGAAATCCATATGTTTCATTGCGGCCGTTGATTACAATTACCTCATCATAGCCCAGTCCTTTGGACGCATGTGCCGTCATAAAAGTAATATTCATCTGCGGATGTTTTACTGATTTTACTTTCGATCCCCGATTAATATATTCAAACATACCGGTTCTGGTCAGACGCTGTCCGTCAAACCCAAACCTTCCCAGCAACAGTACTTTTAAACTATACGGATCTTTGCCATCTTTTTTTGCATAATTTATAATCTGTTCCAGTGATGTCTGCACTGCATACGCAATTGCATAATCCGCCCCACTTCTTCTGTTCGCATTCGGAGATTTCATTGTACTGTCATATGTATAAATAATTACAGGATTTTCAATATGCTTTGGTGAAATAAGGGATTTACGAATCTGTGAAGTATTTTTCTGAATAAAATTTCCTGCTATATCAATGACTTCCTGCGAATTACGATATGTATGGACAATTTTCATCAGTCTGGCATATCCCATTTTTTCTTCAAACTTTGTAAAAAGGGTGATATCCGAACCACTGAATGCATAAATGGATTGCCAGTCATCACCGACCGCCATAACCTTCGCAGATGTCACCTCCGAAAAAGCTTTAACCAGATCAAATCTCTGCCGCGAAATATCCTGATATTCATCAACAATCAGATATTTAAAATCCAGTTTCTGCTTCATTTCTTTTACATTATTTAAAACACGTGCAGACTCATTGATCATATCCTCAAAATCCACTGCATGATTTTCAATCAGCCACTTTTTATATTCCAGATAACATGCCTGACTGATCTCCAGAAATAATTTTGTTCTTACATTATCTGTTTTCTGATTCAATACCGCAAAATCATCTTCATCATATCCGTTTACTTTGAAATTTCGGATAAAATTCGATACCAGTATAATCAATCTCTTAATGTATCTGTTTTCTTCCGAAGATACTAATTTTTTCGCCACTTCCTCATCAGAGCGGCGTTTCAGTTTAATTCCATGCTGAAGCAGTTTCTCTTCCAGATGTGCAGAAATACTTCGTCCGTCTTTATAAGAAGAAAATGTATAAATAAGCGTTGTTCCATGCTTTTTATGAAAAAGGATTTTATCATTTACTGCCTTTTTGTACATGTTCAACTGTTCTTCAGTATAAAGCGAATTTTGACCATCTTCTGTAATTCCAAAATGTTCAACATATATCTCCTGCCCATTCTGACGGATGATAAAATCCGGTGTGTACGGTTTACGGGACAGCATAATATTATATTTATATACAGGTTCGTACTCGTAATCAATATTATTAAGATAGAAAAAATTAGCAATCTCTACTTCCTGATAAGAACGTACTACTTCATTCTGAATCGTTACTTTATTTCGCGTTTTACGATCAATTACTTCTGTCCGAAAATCTTCAAGTTCACTTCGCATGGTCGCATAATTTGCATGTGCCATATGATTAAAAAAGTCATTAATATCGTCCCCTTCATAAGGCGCATCAAAATATGACGCAAAAAACAATACCAGTTTCTTCACCATAACCGGATCCCGCAGAATTTTATCTTTCAGATATCGCTGTATACAAAAAAACAGTTTATTAGAATCTACAATATTAAGATTCTGGGGATCATTCTTATGAAGTATCGCGTTTCCTGCGGAATGAAATGTTGCAATCGGACAGGGAATATTTAAGTCTTTATTAATTCGTTCCCGCAGCTCATTCACTGCTTTATTTGTGAAAGAAATCATTAAGATCTGTGACGGATCAATATGCTGTTTCTTCACCAGATATTTAACCTTTGCCGCGACAGTTGTTGTTTTTCCCGCACCTGCTCCGGCAACAACCAGGCCATAGTCTTCATCAGAGAGAATTACCTCTCTCTGATTTTCATCCAGACAAATATCAGGGTCTATGTCTTTCAGAATATTATCCAGATACTTTTTTTCTTCGTTTTTCTTCCTTGAAAGATAATTCTCATTTATATTATCCACAAAAGATACAATATTTTCATAGTTTGTGCACAGCTCACGCACATTCTCCGGAGACAGCCCGTTTTTACTGCAAAACTCCACCAGCATATCCGCCTCGTCCATCTTCCGCATAAAGGAAACTGTTTCTGCATATTTTTTGACCTGCTCATAGTATTCACTTCTTGCAATATAGTGGTCACTTTCCTGCAGTTTGCCCAGAAATCCCTCTAATTCTTTAAGACTCTGAGCTTCTTTCGATTTTGATACGAGTGTGTTTACAGTAGTTTCCGTCTCTTTTTTCTTTTTGAATATTGCATCAAAAAACTTCATAGCTGGTCTCCTGATTTTTATCTTTCTTCCTCAAATTATAAGCGGTTTTTCTTGTCAAATCAATCTTTTTCATCTGACTCTGGAAGATGTGTATGGTCTGAAAGTAAAAAATGTAGATGGACTGTCACATCTCTGCCTTGACTCTTTCATATCTACTTTCGGCAAGTAAGAACTGATCAATATGAAAATAACACAAAAGGATGTGCTGCGGTAACTTCTCCTTTCCCTTGGCACATCCTTTCGTATTATTTATTATTTTTTGCTATTCTTCTTAATGACAGCTATGGCTTCCACATCCATGCTCGCCACATGTATGTCCTTCCCCATGGTTATGCTCATGGTGAGAACACTTCACATCCGGATTATAATCAAGTGTTTCATTGATAAAAGCTTCTACTGCCTTATCCGCATCTCCGGAAACTCCTCCAAAAAGCTTAATGCCTGCTGCCGCTAACGCTGTCTGTGCACCGCCTCCGATTCCGCCACAGATCAGGATATCTGCATTCAATGCATTAAGAACTCCTGCCAATGCGCCATGTCCGCTTCCATCCGTATCTACTACTTCTGAGTGTACTACTTTTCCTTCCTCTACATCGTAAATCTTAAATGTCTCTGTGTGTCCAAAGTGCTGGAAAATCTGTCCGTTTTCATATGTTACTGCTATTCTCATGATACCCGCTCCTTTTTCCACTGCATATTTTTGGTAAAGTTCCTGCTTATA
>CAKROE010000056.1 GCA_934371915.1 uncultured Blautia sp.
GAGAAAGAGGATTACTGCTGTTATGACTGGGATGACATTCATGTACCGGCACATATCCAGATGGAAGGATATGATGTACCGCAGTATGCCAACGTACAGTATCCGTGGGAAGGCCACGAAGACATTCATCCGGGCGAGATCCCGGAGCATTTTAACCCGGTTGCAAGCTATGTAAAATACTTTGAAGTGCCGGAAGAAATGCAGGGCAAACGCCTCTTTATTTCCTTCCAGGGGGCAGAGAGCGGCATTGCATTATGGCTCAACGGACATTTCATTGGATACAGTGAAGATTCTTTTACACCGTCAGAATTTGAACTGACCGAATATGTAAAAGAAGGCGAAAACAAACTCGCAGCACAGGTATTCAAATGGACAGCAAGCAGCTGGTGTGAGGACCAGGACTTCTTCCGTTTCTCCGGAATTTACAGAGATGTTTACCTTTATACCGTACCGGAAGTTCATGTTTATGACCTTCAGATCCGTGCAATTCCGGATGAAACATTAAGTGCAGCAGCACTTGAGATCAGAACAAATACCTGGGGTAAAGGTACAGTAAAAATTGTTCTTTCTAAAGATGGAGAGACTGTAATCGAAGATAAAAAAGCACTCGACGGAGAAGAGTTTTATTCATGGAAAGTAGAAAATCCGGTGCTCTGGAGTGCAGAAGATCCGCAGCTTTATGATCTGACACTGGAGGTATATAACGAGTCCGGTGAACTTCAGGAAGTGATTCCGCAGAAGGTTGGATTCCGCCGTTTTGAGATGAAAGACGGAATTATGACACTGAATGGCAAACGTATCGTATTCAAGGGTGTCAACCGTCATGAATTCAGTTCTGTGAGCGGACGTCATGTCTCCGAAGAAGAGCTTCGCAAAGACTTAAAGACTATGAAACAGAACAACATTAACGCAATCCGTACCTGTCATTATCCGGATGCTTCCCTGATCTATCAGCTCTGTGACGAATACGGAATCTACATGATCGACGAGACAAACCTTGAGTCACATGGTTCCTGGGATGTGGCAGAGTTTACAAAAGACTACACTTACGTTGTGCCGCACGACAAACCGGAATGGCTGGATATGATGCTTGACCGTGCAAATTCCATGTATCAGAGAGACAAAAACCACGCTGCGATTTTGATCTGGTCCTGCGGAAATGAGTCCTTCGGAGGAAAGGATATTTTTGAAATGTCACAGTTCTTCCATAAGGCAGACCCGACCCGTCTGGTCCACTATGAAGGTCTCTGCCATGACCGCAGATACAACGATACCAGCGATATGGAAAGCCAGATGTATCCGTCTGTAGAAGCAATTAAAGAGTTCCTTGCAAAGGACGATTCCAAACCGTTTATCTGCTGTGAATACACTCATGCAATGGGAAACTCCTGTGGTGCAATGCACAAATATACAGATCTGACAGATACAGAGCCGAAGTATCAGGGTGGATTTATCTGGGACTATATTGACCAGTCTATCTACAAAAAAGACCGCTACGGTAAAGAATTTCAGGCATACGGCGGTGACTTCGGAGAACGTCCGACCGATTATAATTTCAGTGGAAATGGTATTGCATACGGCGGAAACAGAGATGCTTCTCCGAAGATGCAGGAAGTGAAATTTAACTATCAGAACATCACTGCAGAAGTCAGCGCAGACAGCGTAAAAGTCATCAACAAGAACCTGTTTGTAAATACAGATATTTTTGACTGCAAGGTTACGATTGCCAGGGATGGTAAAGTGATACGCAAAGCTTCTCTTGCAACATCTGTTGCTCCGTTAAGCGAAGAAACTTATGCACTTCCGCTTGCAAAAGAAGAAAAAGCAGGCGAATATACAGTGACTGTTTCCTTCCATCTGAAAGAGGATAAGGTGTGGGCAGAAGCAGGCCATGAAGTTGCTTTCGGACAGTATGTATATAAGATAGAAGCACCGAAAAAGGCATGCCCTGAAGGGGTAGAAGTAATTCGCAGCACACATAATATCGGTGTCAGAGGCGCACATTTTGAAGTGCTTTTCTCTGTATTAAACGGTGGCCTGGTATCTTATAAATATGCCGGAAAAGAGATGATCGAGGCAATTCCGAAACCGAATTTCTGGCGTGCACCAACAGATAATGACTGTGGAAATCTCATGGGAATGCGCTATGGACAGTGGAAAATTGCCAGCATGTATTTAAGTCATAAGGACTTCCGCAAGGGACCATATGGCCCGGGAAATGTACCGGAAGTAGAAGTGAATGAAAAGACTGTAAAGGTAATTTATACATACCTTATGCCGACTACTCCACTCAGCGAATGCAAGCTTTTCTATGAAGTATTCGGGGATGGAAGAGTAAAAACAACGCTTACTTATGACCCGGTTAAAGAACTCGGAGATATGCCGGAATTTGGTGTGATCTTCAAATTCAATGCAGATTATGACCGTGTAGAATGGTATGGATTTGGTGAGACAGAAACCTATTCTGACCGTAAAAAAGGTGCAAAACTCGGTATCTACGCAAACAAAGTTGCAGATAACATGGCGAGATATATGGTTCCACAGGAATGTGGTGCAAAAGAAGAAGTCCGCTGGGCAAAAGTAACTGACCGCAAGGGCAGAGGAATGCTCTTTGAGATGGATGAAAACAATGGTCCAATGATGTTCTCAGCACTTCCATACACTCCGCATGAGATGGAAAATGCAATGCACCCATACGAACTTCCGGAGGTTCATTACACCGTTGTACGTGCTGCAAAAGGTCAGATGGGAATCGGCGGTGACGACAGCTGGGGAGCACGTACACACAAAGAATATTTGCTGAAGACCGACAAAAAAATGGAGTTTTCCTTTGTATTTAAAGGACTTTAAGAGGAGAAAAAATGGCTAAACAAATTAAATATGGACGTTATCTTCATGGTGGAGATTATAACCCGGAGCAGTGGCTTGACCGCCCGGATATTCTCCAGAAAGACATTGAATATTTCAAGAAAGCACATATCAACACAGTGTCTGTAGGAATTTTTTCATGGGCTGTTCTTGAACCGGAAGAAGGAAAATACAACTTCGACTGGCTTGAAGAGATCATTAATAATCTTTATAAAGAGGGAATCTATACCATCCTTGCAACCCCGTCAGGTGCAAGACCAAAATGGATGGCAGACAAATACGAAGAAGTCCTTCGTATGGATCCGGACAGAACAAGAAGATTCTTCGGCGGCAGACATAATCACTGCTTTACTTCTCCGGTATACAGAGAAAAGGTCCGTGCGATCGATAAGAAGTTAGCCGAAAGATTCGGCAAACATCCGGCAGTTATGCTGTGGCATATTTCCAATGAATTTGGCGGCGAATGCCATTGCCCGCTGTGTCAGGCGAAGTTCAGAGAGTGGCTGAAAGAGAAATATGGTACGATCGAAAACCTTAATAAGAGCTGGTGTACCACATTCTGGAGCCACATCTACAACAGCTTTGATCAGATTGAAAGTCCGTCCACAAAGGGTGAAAATGAACTTCATGCTCTGAAACTTGACTGGAAACGTTTTGTTACAGATCAGACGATCGACTTCATCAAAAATGAAGTCGATGCAATCCGTGAGGGCGGTTCTGAACTGCCTGTAACCGCAAATCTGATGTATGATTATGACGGCCTTGATTACAAGAAATTCAAAGATGTTCTTGATATTGTGTCATGGGATAACTACCCGGGATGGCACAAAAAAGAAGAATATGTCACAGCTGTTGATGTGGCAATGCAGCATGATCTGATGCGCAGCATCAAGAAAGCACCGTTCCTTCTTATGGAATCCTGCCCGTCTGCAACCAACTGGAAACCGATCAATAAACTTAAGAAACCGGGAATGCTTCTGGCAGGCTCGCTTCAGGCAGTTGCTCATGGTTCTGACAGTGTTCTGTATTTCCAGCTCCGTCAGAGCCAGGGCGCTTCCGAAAAGTTCCACGGTGCAGTGATCGACCATTACGGCAAAGATGATACCCGTGTTTTCCGTGAAGTGACAGAGGTCGGAGAAGTTCTGGAACAGATTCAGGAAACGGTTGGAACCAACATGAAGTCTCAGGCTGCGGTTCTCTATGACCGTGAAAATGACTGGGCGATCGCAGATGTACAGGGACCGCGAAATGAAGATATGCATTATCGTGAAAATGTACAGAAGAACTACCGCGCGCTGAGAGAACAGGGATTGAATGTAGATATTATCGCGATGGAACATGACCTTGCAGACTACAAAGTTCTGGCAGCTCCGATGGCATATATGTTTAAAGACGGATACGAAGAAAAACTCCGCACTTATGTAGAAAACGGAGGAACACTGGTACTTTCCTACTGGTCGGGGCTGGTAGACGGCACAGACAAATGTTTCCTTGACGGAACTCCATACGGCCTGATGGACGTAACCGGAATCCGCAGTGCAGAGATCGATGCGCTGTATGACTGGGAAGAAAACCATGCGATTCCGGAGAAGGGAAGCCATCTCGGAATCAGCAATGTATATACCTGTAAAAATCTCTGTGAACTGGTCGAGGTTTCTGATGCGGAAGTGCTGATGCGCTACGGCGAAGACTTCTATCAGGGATATCCGGTGCTGACATACAAAACATTCGGCAAAGGCCACGTATACTATGTATGCGCTGATATGGAACTTGGATTCTATCAGGATTTCTATGGCAGAGCAGCAGAAGAAGCAGGACTGAAATCCCCAATTGAGTTCATCCCGGAAGGTGTTGCAGTAACAGTCAGAGAAAGTGATGATACAGAATATCTCTTCATCCAGAACTACGCGCGCAAGCCGCAGACCGTTGCTGTCCCGGCAGAGTATGAACTGCTCTACGGAACTGAAAGCGAAGTCATGGCGCCGCTTCAGACAAGGATCCTGAAGAAAAATAAATAAAACAAAAACAACCTCATCTAACGCAACATCCACAAAAGCAGTAAAAACAGGTAATAACACACCGATTGGAATTTTTGTAATTCTTTTTATTGCTGCAATCGTAGTGATTGGTGGAGGAATTTACCTCAAACGTTGCAAAAAATAATAAGTAACTACAAAGTCCGTCAGGATGGGAAAACATTCTGGCGGATTTTTCTGATAAAGAGTTTTAGTTGAAGAAGAACTTTTAATGTCGTATTTTGCAAGATATTGTTGTCACAGGAGAGAATAAGGCGAACGAATCTTCTTGTCATGAAGTGAGGCAGTATGCTACACTTTATCTATCTTAAATCTATATGCTCATATGAGCATTCTGACGTTTCACTTCGAAACGCTATTCCATTTATGAAAATCTGAAGAAAGAAGGATACCTGCCTATGACAACAAAGCTGAAGAACTATTTTCCAATGATAAGAAGCCGAGAAGAGATTTTGAAAGAAATCGATGATAACATAAAACTTACAGAGAAATTTTACAGTTGGGGAGACTCAGCAAGGCAGGAGTTCCTTGATTTTTGTACAGGAGTCCGTGGAGTGAAGCTTTTGTACGATTCTTTTTTCAAAGAGATTATGAATCCAGAGACAGTACCGGAAAGGCTGGAAGACTTTCTGAGTGTTTTACTGCAGAAAAAAGTAAAAATCGTGGAAGTGTTGCCGGGGGATTCCAGCCGTATTGCGGATGAACAGTCGTTGCTCATTATGGATATTTTAGTTCGTTTTGAAGATGGCACTTATTGTAACGTGGAAGTGCAGAAAATCGGTTATGCGTTTCCTGGAGAACGAAGTGCGTGCTATTCTTCGGATCTTTTATTGCGGCAGTACAAGACTGCCAGAAGCCGGAAGAAAGAGAAGTTTACATATAAAGATGTAAAAGGTGTTTATACGATCATTCTGATGGACAAGAGTGCGAGGATATTTGATGAATTTTCTGAGAAGTATGTACATACATTCCGGCAGGGATCTGATACGGGATTGGAGATGGATCTTTTGCAGAATTATATTTTTATCCCTCTTGACATCTTCCGCGAAAATGTCCACAATAAAGGTATCAAGAACAAATTGGACGCATGGCTTGTGTTCCTGAGTATGGATGAACCGGAGCGGATTATTGATCTGATCACAGCCTACCCGGAGTTCAAAGCCATGTATGAGCATGTGTACAGTATGTGCCGGAATGTGGAGGATGCGATGGGAATATTTTCAGAAGAACTAAAAATACTTGACCGGAATACAGTGAGGTACATGGTCGACGAGATGCAGGATACGATAAACGAACAGAAGGATGTCATTAAAACATTAAAAACACAGGCGGAGTCCGATAAAAACATGATAGAAGAATTAAAAAGAAAAATAGCAGACTTGCAAAAATGATAACAAATTGGACGCGTGGCTTGTGTTCCTGAGTATGGACGAACCGAAGCGGATTATTGATTTGATTACGACCTACCCGGAGTTCAAAGCCATGTATGAGCATGTCTACAGTCTGGGGGACTGTCGAGAATAGACAGTCCCTTTTTGCATAACATCTATAGGCTGTTTCTTCACAGTCATTATCGCCGGGTCTTAAACTTTCTCTTAGCGCCAGCTCCTGCAGCAGCACCTATTGAAACGAGCATAAGAATCACATATAACTGCACATCTGTACTGTCACCAGTTTTTGGAGAGGACTTCGTTGTTTTATCCGTTGCACTGGTTGTTGGCGCTCCATTTGTAGGTTGCTTCGCCATAACTGTGATCCTTGACAGGGATTTCCTGATAGGAGCTATAATTACAGTTATTGCAGGTGTCGTATGCTATCCAGCCGATTGCGGTGCAATGAAGGGGAAAACTCAGAACAATATTACAAGAGTTTATAATCTTGAAAAAGGGGAAAAAACAAATCAGAAAGAAAAAATAGTTTGCATTAAAGCACAACCAATGAAATTTTATTCAAAGGCTGTGCTTTAAGTTTAATTCTTTAAGCAAATCTTCCTGAGAAACAGATGGCTGATAATCAGGATTACCATTTTTATAGGCTTCCATAGCTGCCTGCTCATCGGGCTCAGGCACAATCTGTTCGACATTATTAAGAGCCTGTTCTTTTATATTGGACACGCTATCTATCACACTCCTTTATAAATTTTATCCTATTTTCCAATATTATACTATAATAAATTTAAAAGAAAAAGATGCAGTCAAACAATCGAAATGTTATGATATACGCAGAGACAAGAAGACTGACTGAAAAGGAGCTGCCTATGAAATTTTTTCATTTATCGGATCTGCATATAGGATTAAAACTGATGAACCGGGATCTACGGGAAGATCAGGAGTATATTTTGGATGAAATTACAGAGCTGGCACGCAGGGAACAGCCGGATGCGGTTGTGATCGCAGGCGATATTTATGATAAAGCAATTCCGTCGGCGGAGGCGGTGGAGGTTTTTGACCGTTTTCTGGTCGGACTCACCGAAGCAGTGCCGGATGCAGTTATTATGATGATCAGCGGGAACCACGACAGCGCTCCGAGAGTCAACTGTTTCCGCAAAGTCCTTTCCGGGCAGGACATCTATATGGTGGGACAGCCACCGCGTACAGAGTCAGAATATATCGAAAAAGTAACATTGAATGATGGATATGGAGAGGTGAATTTTTACCTTCTTCCGTTCGTGAAACCATCTATGGTAAAACAGATCACAGGTACGGATAAAAACGGAAATAATCTTTCTTATAATGAGACATTGCATCGGCTGATTGATCGTGAAAACATTGATCAGAACCAGAGAAATGTGCTGGTCAGCCATCAGTTTTATCTCCCGTCAGGCAAAAAGGCAGAAGAAATTGAACGTATGGATTCTGAGATGCGCACCGTCGGAAATATTGATGAGGTATCTGCAGATGTGCTGGAAAATTTTGATTATGTAGCACTCGGACACATCCACAAACCAATGAAAGTCGGGAGTGAATTTTACCGTTATTGTGGTACGCCGCTTGCCTGTTCCGTAAGCGAGGCACAGCAGCAAAAAGGTGTAATTATGGTTGAAATGGAAGCAAAAGGAACTGTCAGAACAACGGTTCTTCCGCTGGAACCACTGCATCAGGTGAGAGTCATAAAAGGGACACTGGAAGAAGTATTACGGGAAGCCTGTGGGGATTATGTGACCGTAATTCTGACGGACAAAGTTGACCTCGATGTGATCGATATGCAGGAAAGAATCCGTCTGGCATTTCCGAATCTGCTCGAAATCCGCAGAGAAAATCAACGAAAAGCAGATTACAGCAGAAGCATTCAGGAAGAAGAATTGCTGGATCCATATGAACTGTGCTGTTCTTTTCTGAAGGAGATCGATGACGAAGAAAAGTTGATTCTGCAGGATGTACTTCATACTGTTCAGGGGGTGAAATAACATGAAACCTTTGAAACTGAAAATGCAGGCATTTGGGTCTTATGGTGAGGAAACCCTGATCGATTTTGAAAAAGTAAACCAGAATCTTTTCCTGATTACAGGTGATACCGGAGCAGGAAAAACAACGATTTTTGATGCGATTGTGTTTGCATTGTACGGTGAAGCAAGTTCCTCTGCAAACAAAAAAGAGGGTGTGGTTTTGCAGAGTCAGTATGTGGATTTTGCAAAAGAACCATTCGTAGAACTTATCTTTTCAGAGGGGAATGGAGCAGACAGTGAAATCTATACAGTACGACGTGTTCCGCGTCATTTAAAGCCAATTACAAGAGGTGCCGGTAAGGGAGGACAGCGTGAAATCACAGGTTCTGTCAGCCTTATCATGCCGGATGGAATGGAATACCCGTCCAAAGAAGCGGACAGTAAACTGCAGGAAATTGTGGGTCTTACAAAGAGTCAGTTTATGCAGGTTGCAATGATCGCACAGGGGGAATTTATGGATCTTCTCCGTGCAAAATCAGATGATAAAAAGGTCATTTTTCGGAAGCTTTTTAACACAGAAATGTATCAGGATATTGTGACAGAACTGGGTAATCGGAAGCGGGAAAAAGATAAAGAAATTGCGATTTTAAAGACACAGTGTCAGACAGAATGTGTCAGGGTCCGGATACCTGAAACGTATGAATTTCAGAAAGAAATGCAGCAGTCGAGGAGACAGATTGAAGAAGGACAGATGGCAGGACTTGCTGATTTTATAGATAGATTAGAAGCACTCTGTGACTGGATAAAGAAGGAACTTGAGGCCGCAGAGCGTACATATCAGGAGGCAGAATGTGTCAGAACAGGTAAGGGAGAGGAACTTGCAAAAGCAGAAGAACTTCTGAAATGGTTTGTTCAGATGGAAAAAGCAGAGGAAGAACTGCAAAGATATGAGGCACAGGAACCGGAGATGATCCGTGCGAAAGAGCAGGCGGGGCAGATTCGTGCGGTTTATGAAATCGCAGAAAAATATAACCAGTATCATGAAGCAGAAACGACGTGGACAGACAGTGTCCGGGCTTTGAAAGAATGGGAAGAAAAAATACCGGAGCTTCTGAAAGCGCTGAAAGTGGCAGAAACGACAGAAAAAACGGAGCGCCAAAAGTATAATCAGGAAATAGAAAGATACAGTACGATCAGTGAAAAAGTCCGGAAATCCCGTGAAATCCTGAATGCGATCAGGCAGAAAGAAAAAGAAATTACAGCGGATCAAAAGGCAGCAGAGACCGCAGAGAAGGATTTTGCAGAAGCGGAAACTGCGCTTGCGAAACAGGAAAAACAGGAATCCGAGTGGAAAAAAGAAAGCGATAAACTGGCGAATACGGATAAAATACTGGCGCAGTGGGAAGCAAAAAGTCAGGAAGAAGAGAGTTTGCGACAGGAACTGGAAGCAGTGTCTGTTATACGGAATCAGGCAGGAGAAAACCTTGCAAAAGCAAAGAAAAAACTGGAAATTTATGCAAAAATCAGTAAGGAATATCAGGAACGTAAGGACAGCTATGAGAAGATGCGGCAGATGTTTCTGAATGAGCAGGCAGGAATGCTTGCGGCTGATCTGAAACCGGGAATCCCCTGTCCGGTCTGTGGTTCGACAGATCATCCACATCCGTTCTCAGGAGCAGTGGATCATGTGGATATCTCGCCCGAAAATCTCCAGAAAATGGCAGAAGATGTGGAAAACTTCCGTGTAAAACAGGAGCAGGCGGCAAACGAATCCCATGCGGCAAAGACCGAGTATGAGACAAGAAAAGAGACCTTTGTGGAGGCGGTCAGCAGACTTCGTAACCGCATACAAAAGAGCATTCCGGAGATTCAGAAAGATGCCGGATTGTCCGAAATGAATGAAGCACTTAAAAACTGGAAAAACGCTATAGATCTTTCACTGAAAACATTGAAAAAAGATGCGGAAAAGCTTGAAAAAATCCGTGAACTTCTTCAGAATGCGGATGATCAGCGTGGAAAACTGAAAGAAAAACTCGAACTTTGTCGAACAGCTCAGACCGAAACGGCCAGAAAACTTACAGAAGATACGGCACAGTTAAACAGTCTTCGCGCATCCTGTGAGTTTGCATCAGAAAAAGAAGCGTCTGATACATTGGAAAAAGCAGAAACTGCAAAGCAGGTATCAGAAAAAATCTACAAAAAAGCAGCAGATGCACTCGATGCAGCAACATCTGCGAAACAAAATGCGGAGACACTGATCGCAAAATATCAGAAAGAAATCCCTGCACAGGAAGAGAATTTTGCAGTGAAAAAAACTGCATATATAGACTTCATGCAGGAGAAACAGATGACTGAGGAAGTATGGAAAAAGCTTGCGAAAGAAAACAGCAGGGACGATGAAAAGAAACTGACAGATACGGTCAATGCGTACAGAGAAGCGAAAGCAGCAGCGATTGCACAGAAAAAAGCAGCAAGTGAGACGATTGGCGAAGCGCAGAAACCGGATCTTGCTAAGATAAAAACAGAAAAAGAAGAGGCAGAAACTGTTTATCAGGCGGCAGAAAAGAAGTATAATCAGTTAAAAATGGACTGCAAAAACAATCAGGAGATTTTGACTGCATTGTCCGCGCGGATGGAGAAGCGCAAAGCAGTTGTAGAGGAACATGCACGGATCGATGCGCTGTACCGCATGACTTCCGGAAATGTAAGCGGTTCACGAATGGATCTGGAAACTTTTGTACAGAGATATTATCTGGAAAGAATCTTATATGCGGCGAACCGGCGCTTTCAGGAAATGTCGGCAGGGCAGTTTGAACTGCGGATGTATGATCTCAAAAAAGCCGGCGAGGGAAAAAACAGAGGTCTTGATCTGATGGTGTATTCCACGGTGACAGGAAAAGAGCGTGAAGTACGGACACTTTCCGGCGGAGAATCTTTTATGGCGGCGTTGTCCCTTGCACTTGGCATGGCAGATCAGATCCAGCAGAGTTCAGCGGCCATCAATCTGGATATGATGTTTATCGATGAGGGATTTGGCTCGCTTGATGAACATTCCAGAAATCAGGCGGTTCGTGTACTTCAGGAGATGGCGGAAGGATCAAGACTGATCGGAATTATTTCCCATGTATCGGAGCTGAAACAGGAGATAGAAGATCAGCTGATCGTCACAAAAGATGAAAACGGAAGTCATGTAAAATGGCAGATCAGTTAAGAGGTATCAGGAAAAATGACACAGGAAACATTGGAAAAACTGGCGCAATTGCTGGAACAGGATCAGTTTGAGCTGATTTTTCCGGAAGATATGCAGGCAGATGAAGCAAAAACAGCAGGCGGGGAGACGACAGGCAGAGATATTCGGCTTGTATATTTGATGAACGATGCAGTAGAAAGCTTTCTTGTTTTTCGAAATGCCCGGATGACGGGGGAGTATCACAGTGAATATCAGGGGCAGCTGCAGGCATCGATGAACCGGCAGGCGGATGGGTATGTGCTGGTCGTCAGACAGGGGACGACGGTGCTGACATTGTTTTTTGAAGATCTTGATCTGGAAGTGCACTTATATGAGTATGCATATACCGGTCATTTCTGGGTGAAAAAATATGAGTATCTCCGGCAACTGGAATACCGGCTGGCAATTTTGCGGGACAAGCGTGATTATCTTGGAGAAGAGTACTGCACCGAAGATGAAAAAGAACTGTCAGTGCTTGTGGAATTTCCTCCGTTAAATTACTGCTGTTATCCGGCTGTCCCGGAGAAGTATATCGTACCACGGGAAAATCCCTGGATTCCGTCGGAAAAAGCCATTGCTTATATGAAAGAACTTTCCGCGGAGTGTGGAGATATTTCTTTTGAAAAAATGCTGGAGACATATCGGAAACAGCCGACAAAATTCCGGGCAAAAAGAATCGCAGCCATGCTTCACAAAACGAAACACGCTGCGGTTGTGGATCTCCTGACAGAAAAACTTCAGAATGCAACGAGAGACTATAAAAGGCGTTTTCCGGGAGAGTTTTTAGAAGAAAACTATCGAAAAATGTTTGCCAGAGTAAAAGAGCGCCAGCTGGAATTAAAAAATCAGGGAATCCGCGCAGATATTTTACGTGAAGAACCTTTCACGATCGCGCGTGACTCCCTGGATTATAAACTGTATCTTATGATATGGAAAGAACGCCGGGGTAATCGAATAACAGAAATAGAAGAATATGTCTGTTAAACATTTTTCATTTTGCCGAGTTCTTTTCTTGCAAAAACGACTGCAAGTACAAAAGCAGCTGCATCTGAGATCGGTCCGGCATACATGACACCATCGATTCCCATGAACATCGGGAAGATTACAACAAGTGGCAGCAGGAAGATCACCTGTCTGGTCAATGACATGATGATACCAAGGGTAGCCTTTCCTATAGAAGTAAAAAATCCTGCAGACATTGGCTGAATGCCGTTGGCAAATGTCAGGAGCATAAAAATCCGCAGATAGTTTTCGGCGAATTTGAAATACAGATCACTTCCGCCACCGAACATTCCGACGATCTGGTGTGGAAAAAGCTGGAAGCAAAGGAAAAAAATCGTGGCGATGATCGTGCAGGCAGTTGCAGAGTAGCGGTATGTCTGACGCACGCGGTCATATTTTCTGGCTCCGTAGTTGAATCCCCAGATGGGCTGTGCACCCTGTGAGATTCCGATGCAGATTGCGAGAAATACCATATTTACTTTTGAAACAATACCAACACAGGCGATCGGAATGTCACTTCCATAGACAGAAGCGGCGCCGTAATAGCGGAGAATGTTATTCATAACAATCTGTACAGCGGCAATGGCAATCTGATTGATGCCGGATGCAAGTCCGAGCGAAGCAATGGCACGCAGATGCTTAAGTTTCGGCTTCATCATATCGCGGTCAAGGTACATCTTACGGAATTTTGTAAAATAGATCACGACAAGGATTGCAGATACAACCTGCCCGATCACGGTTGCCCATGCACCGCCTTTGATTCCCCATTTAAAACCAAAAATAAACAATGGGTCAAGAATCGTATTGATGATTGCACCGGTCAGGGTACACATCATGGAATACGTAGGACTTCGGTCTGCACGGATAAGATGGTTGCCGCCCACAGATAAGGTAAAAAACGGAAGTCCGATGGCGATGATGCTTACATAGTCTGTAGCATAAGGCATGACTGTATCTGTTGCGCCAAAGAAAACAAGCAGCGGATGCAAAAAAAGCAAAATGATCGCTGCAATCGACACACCGGTGATGACCAGTGTCGTCAGTGCACTTCCGGCAATTTCACTTGCCTTACGTTCTTTGCCGGCACCCATTTCGAGATTATAGTTGGATGCGCCGCCGATCCCGAGGAGCAGTGCGGCAGCAGTTGAAATCGTTGTGACCGGAAATGCGATATTTGTCGCAGCGTTTCCGAGCATTCCGACACCCTGTCCGATAAAAATCTGATCGACAATATTATAAAGAGCGTTGACCAGCATACTGATGATCGCAGGGATTGCAAATTTGGCGAGGAGACTGCCGATTGGCGCAATTCCTAGGGGATTGTCCGCGTTTGATGAGTTAGATGGATTCAAAATAAACGACCTCTTTTTTCTATAATAATATGTAGTACGAAATCATTCGTAGATATCATAGAAATCAGTATAACATAAAAATAAAGAAAGTGTGAGGGAGAAATATGAGACAAAAATATCTGATTGACACAGAAGAAAACAAGTTGTTTCTGAAGGAGATGCGAGAAAATCTGCTGAACTTCGGACATCAGTTTCCGGCACCGGACGGAACCTGTTATTATCTCGGGGATGACGGGACTCCATGGAAGTCATATAACAGAGACACATTCGAGACATGCAGGATGCCTCATGTTTATACAATCGGAAAATATCTGGGGCATGAAGGCAGTGAGGAGCTGATCGATGCTGCGGTAAAAGGGCTGAGTGGTGCAGCGAAAGATAAAGAAAACGGCGGATGGTATTCTTCTATTACCCCTGATGGAGGTCATGTGGACAATAAACTCTGCTATGTACATGCATTTGTGATCCTTGCTGCTTCAGGAGCTGCGCTTGCAGGACATCCAAAGGGAGAAGAATTACTGCAGGATGCACTGGATACATATGACCGCTATTTCTGGAATGAAGAGGATGGAATGGCATGTGATACATGGAATACAGAATTTACTGAACTGGATCCGTACAGAGGATTGAATGCAAACATGCATACGGTGGAAGCATTTCTGGTAGCGGCAGATGTGACGGGGGATGAAAAATACCGGATGAGATGCGGGCGAATTATCAAACATGTGATTAGCTGGGCATCAGATAACGAATGGCGGATCCCGGAACATTATACAAGCAACTGGGAACCGGATCTGGAGTGCAACAAGGATCATCCGGATGATCAGTTCAAACCATATGGGGCAACACCGGGGCATGGTCTGGAATGGGCGAGACTGATCACGCAGTGGGCGCTTTCTACTTATAAGAAAGAGAAAGAAAAAACAGCTCCTTATATTGAGGCTGCAGAGAAGCTTTTTGACAGGGCTGTAGAAGATGGCTGGAATGCGGATGGTGCACCGGGGATTGTATATACAACAGACTGGGATGGCAAACCGGTAGTCCATGACAGAATGCACTGGGTACTTGCCGAGGCAATTAATACATCTGCTGTGCTCTGGCATGTGACAGGAAAACAGAAATATGCAGAGGCTTATGCGGAGTTTATGGAATATCTGGATGAAAAAGTGTTGGATCACGAAAAAGGTTCCTGGTTTCATCAGATGGATTGTAACAATGTACCGAGCAATACTGTATGGCCGGGCAAACCGGATCTTTATCATGCAGTGCAGGCAACTCTGATTCCGTATTATGCGCCGGATCATTCGATTACAGTTGCTGTCAAAGAAGGAAAAAGGATATTGGAAAAATAAATTAACTTTTTTTAAAAAATGTGTTGACAGCCCGGTTAGAAAGTGTTATTCTAACTGAGCTGTCACGAAGAATTGTTTCTTCTGGATAAACAATTTGAAAAGTTTTGAAAAAAGCGAAAAAAGTTGTTGACAATCCGGTGAGGATGTGATAGAGTAAACGAGTCGCCTGAGAGCGACACACAAACATCAAAAAAGCTTCGAAAAAAACTTAAAAAAGTTCTTGACAAGCTCTGATGAATGTGATAAAGTAAACGAGCTGTCTGAGAGACGGCGAGTTAAGAACCTTGATAACTAAACAGTGAAACACATACGAT
>CAKROE010000057.1 GCA_934371915.1 uncultured Blautia sp.
TCATTGTACAGATAGCTCATATCAACACGGTCAATACGTGCCTGCGGGAACTTCTCTGTAGGACGGAAAGATTTTTCCAGTACAGCTCCTGTGATAATATTTTTATATTTTGTTCTTACGAATGCAGCGCCCTTTCCAGGTTTTACATGCTGGAACTCAACGATCTGACATACATTTCCTTCAATTTCAATTGTGACACCGTTTCTGAAATCACCTGCAGAAATCATTTTAATTATCCTCCTTCTTTGTGTGTTCGCTACCAACTATTTTATAATATACAGAAAGTTTTTTCAACTATTTTTTTCATATGTAGACAATTTCTCTTCAATTTCTTTAATAAGTTCCTCAAAAGGCACTTCTCCGGTTACAACCTGAATGTCTGCAAACTTCTGATATACCGGATCTCTCTGTTTCAAAAGCTTCTTGATCTTGTCATCCCGGTCTTCTCCGTCAAGCATCGGATCTTTCTTGGAATCTGCCAGACGCTTTTTCAGTGTGGCCAGTGATCCCTTCAGATATACGACCGTTCCCAGTTCTTTAAGATATTTTTCATTCTGTTCCTGAAGCGGAACTCCTGCCCCCAGTGAAATCACTTTTCGTTCAGAATCCTGGATCAGCTGCTTTAAGGCAACGGTTTCCAGTGCACGATAATATGCTTCTCCGAATTTCTCAAAAATTTCCCTTGCTGAAAGATTCATTTTTTTGGTGATGAGTTTGTCAAGATCGACAAACTGCAGCCCCAGATCTTTGGAAAGCTGCTTTCCTACTCTTGTTTTACCTGAACCCATAAACCCAATGATAACCACGTGGTTCATGAAATCCCCTCCTCCTTTTTGTAAAAATGTAGCACTATTTTTTCCAGATATCGTTTCAGAACGATCTGGATTTCTTCTTTTGGATGGATCGGCTTTACAAGAATATTGCGGATGCCGGTTCTTTTGGCTCCGTATACATCTGTAAAAAGCTGATCTCCTATAAAAATCGTATTGCCGGTATCTGTTCCCAGAAGTTCCATTGCCTTCCGGTAATTCTTCACAGACGGCTTATGGGCATTTTCAATATATCTGGCCTGAATCTCATCTGCAAAAGGTGCCACCCGGTCAATCTGATTGTTTGACAGCAGGCAGTAACCAAAACCGATTCTGCGAAGCCGTTCAAAAAGGGCAATCGCACGTTCATCAGCCGGTGCCCCGTGAGGCACCAGCGTATTGTCAATATCATAGATCAGTCCACGATATCCTTCTTCGTAAAGCTTCTCGTAGTCGATCTCATATGCTGAATCCAGATATTCATCCGGAAAGAAACAACGAAACATTCTTTTCTCCTGTCTGTAACTTTTATCGTTCATCAAGCGGAACGTATGATGCTTCCGGAAGAACATTCTTGTATGCCGGACGAATGATCTTGTCTGTATTGATCAGCTCCTCCATACGATGTGCACTCCAACCTACGATACGTGCTACCGCAAACATCGGTGTATAGAGTTCAAGCGGAAGATCCAGCATACTATATACAAATCCACTGTAAAAATCGACATTGGCACTGACACCTTTGTAGATTCTTCTCTCTTCTGCGATTACTTCCGGAGCCATCCACTCTACCATAGAATACAAACGATAATCTTTCATGCGGCCTTTTTCTTTGGCAAGGCTTTCTACGAAGCCTTTCAGGACTTCTGCTCTCGGATCCGATACAGAATAGATTGCATGTCCCATACCATAGATAAGACCTCTCTTATCAAATGCTTCTTTATGCAGAAGGCGTTTCAGATAATTTCTTACTTCGTCTTCGTCCTCCCAGTTATGCACTTCTTTCTTCATATCCTGGAACATCTGGATAACTTTGATGTTTGCACCACCGTGCTTTGGTCCTTTCAGGGAACCAAGCGCAGCCGCTACTGCAGAATATGTATCCGTTCCGGATGAAGAAACGACATGTGTCGTAAAGGTAGAGTTGTTACCACCGCCATGCTCCATATGAAGGATCAGCGCGAGATCAAGGATCTTTGCTTCCAGATCTGTGTATTTCTTGTCCGGTCTCAGCATACGCAGAATATTCTCCGCTGTGGAAAGCTCCTTCTTAGGATTGTGAATATAAAGGCTCTTTCCTTTTACATAATGATTATATGCCTGATATCCGTAAACGGAAAGAAGCGGAAAGACACTGATCAGGTTCAGGCACTGACGCATAACATTCGGAAGCGAAATATCATCCGGGTTATTATCATAAGAATACAATGTCAGTACACTTCTGGAAAGTGCATTCATAATATCACGCCCCGGTGCTTTCATAATGACATCTCTTACAAAATTTGTCGGCAATGAACGTTGATTTGCAAGTAATTTCTGAAAATCTTCCAGTTCTTTTCTGTCCGGCAGCTTACCATAAAGAAGAAGATATGTCGTCTCTTCAAATCCGAAACGGTCATCTCTTACAAATCCAGCTGTCAGATCCTTAATGTTATATCCACGGTAATAAAGACTTCCCGCACAGGGAACTTCCTTACCATCTACGACTTTTACTGCCTGTACATTGGATACCTGTGTGAGTCCGGCAAGGACACCCTTGCCATTGATATCACGAAGGCCCCTCTTTACATCATATTTTCCATAAAGAGACAGATCTATACTGGAATGATCTTTGCATTCCTGTGTCAGTCGTTCGATTTCCGGTGTTACCTTTGTGTTAAATCCTGCCATGTAATATTGCTCCTTTCAGAAATTCAGATTTTTTCCGCTTTTTCTCCGCTTTTCCTCCTCAAAATAAAACCTTCTAATAATGTAACTCTTTACTTATGCTGACGATAAGTACTTAAGAACTCACGCAGCTTTTCCGATGCGCGCTCAAGCTGTCTGATGTTCGGCAGATAAACCACTCTGAAGTGATCCGGCTGCATCCAGTTAAATCCCTTACCCGGAACAAGAAGCACCTGCTTCTCATGAAGAAAATCCAGTGCAAACTGTTCATCATCCGTGATGTTGAATTTCTCTGTATCAATCTTCGGGAAAATATAAAATGCCGCATGTGGTTTGACAACAGAAATTCCCGGAATATCTCTCAGTGCATTGTAGATGCATTCTCTCTGCTCATAAACCCTTCCGCCCGGTTTGATATATTCGGTAACGCTCTGATATCCGCCCAGTGCAGTCTGCACAATGGACTGAGCCGGAACATTGGAACACAGACGCATGGAAGAAAGCATCTTGATTCCTTCTATATAACCTTTAGCTTTGTCCTTCGCACCACTTAAGATCATCCAGCCAATACGGAAACCTGCGATCATATGAGACTTCGAAAGTCCGGAAAATGTAACGCAGAAAACATCCGGTGCCAGAGATGCGATGGAAGTATGTTCATATCCGTCCATAACCAGACGGTCATAAATCTCATCCGAAAAGATAATCAGTTCTTTCTCTCTTGCGATCTGTACGATCTGCTCCAGAATTTCCTTCGGATAAACTGCTCCGGTTGGGTTGTTTGGGTTGATGATAACGATTGCCTTTGTTTTGTCTGTAATCTTGCTTCGGATATCGTCAATATCCGGATACCAGTCGGACTGTTCATCACAAATATAATGTACCACATTACCGCCGGCCAGTGTTGCTGTCGCTGTCCAAAGCGGATAATCCGGTGCCGGAATCAGAATCTCATCACCATTATCAAGAAGTGCCTGCATGCAAAGATTGATCAGCTCACTGACACCATTTCCTGTATAAATATCATTCATTGAAACATTTGGGATATTTCGAAGCTGCGCATACTGCATAATTGCCTTGCGTGCTGAGAAAATCCCTTTCGAATCAGAATATCCCTGAGATGTACGGATGTTGCTGAGCATGTCCAGAATGACTTCCTGAGGAGCGGAAAAACCGAACGGATATGGATTTCCGATATTCAGTTTCAGGATTTCCTTTCCTTCATCTTCCATTCTCGCCGCCTCGTCAACCACCGGGCCTCTCACATCATACAGTACATTATCGAGTTTCGTTGATTTGTCAAATGTTCTCATTTTTTCACTCCTCTCCGTGAGTTTTCTATTCGTATTGTAATATAATCTCATATTCAGACACTTTTCGCAAGGTAAAATTCCACACAAAATTTTGTTTGCGCCCCGAAATATATTTTTTTATTTTTTTTTTACAATTTTCTTTGCAACTTTACCACTTTCGTGTATAATAGTCCGTGGACAAATGTCTTACGCAGATAGACATGATTCAATAAGCGAATGAGGAGGAAATCAACATGTCTTACACAGAAGAAGTTTATGAAAGAGTCGTTGCACAGAATCCTGGAGAACCGGAATTCCATCAGGCAGTAAAAGAAGTTCTGGATTCTCTTAAAGTTGTTATCGACCGTAACGAAGAAAAATACCGCAGTCTTTCCATTCTGGAACGTCTGGTAGAGCCAGAAAGAATTATTTCTTTCCGTGTTCCGTGGGTAGATGACAACGGAACCGTACAGGTTAACAAGGGATATCGTGTACAGTTCAACAGCGCAATCGGACCTTACAAGGGTGGGCTTCGTTTCCATCCTACAGTAAACCAGAGCATTCTCAAATTCCTCGGTTTCGAGCAGGTATTCAAAAACTCTCTGACAGGTCTTCCGATTGGCGGTGGTAAAGGCGGTTCCAACTTCAATCCTAAGGGCAAATCCGACAGAGAAGTTATGGCATTCTGCCAGAGCTTTATGACAGAGCTCTGCAAATATATCGGCGCAGACACAGACGTACCGGCTGGTGACATCGGTGTTGGCGGACGTGAGATCGGTTATCTTTTTGGCCAGTACAAACGTGTCCGCGATCTCTATGAAGGTGTTCTGACAGGTAAAGGACTTACCTATGGCGGTTCTCTGATCCGTACAGAAGCAACAGGATACGGTGTTGTATATATCCTTAACGAACTGATGAAAGATCACAACGATTCTCTCGACGGAAAAACTGTTGTTGTTACAGGTTCCGGAAACGTTGCTATTTACGCAGTACAGAAAGCTACTCAGCTTGGTGCAAAAGTTGTTGCTATGTGCGACTCCAACGGATACATCTATGATCCGAACGGTATCAATCTTGATGTAGTGAAAGAAATCAAAGAAGTAAAACGTGGACGTATCAAAGAATATGCTGACCGCGTAGAAGGCGCTACCTATACAGAAGGTGTTGGCATCTGGAACATCAAATGTGATGTATATCTTCCATGTGCAACTCAGAACGAACTTGATGTTGACGGCGTAAAGACTCTCGTTGCAAACGGATGCAAATATATTGTAGAAGGTGCTAATATGCCTACTACAAGAGAAGCTACAGAGTATGCTATGGATAACGGTGTTCTCTTCCTTCCTGGAAAAGCTGCAAACGCTGGTGGTGTTGCTACTTCCGCACTGGAAATGAGCCAGAACTCTCAGAGACTTTCCTGGACATCCGAAGAAGTTGATGCAAAACTTCATCAGATCATGGTTGACATCTACGCTAAGATCAGCGATGCTGCAAAACGTTATGACCTGACAGACAACTATGTTGCCGGTGCAAACATTGCAGGTTTCGAAAAAGTTGTAGATGCTATGATCGCTCAGGGTATTGTTTAATCCTCTGTCATCATAAAAGCATAATTTTTAAGGCGTTCCGGTTCTGACCGGAGCGCCTTTTTATTGTATAATCCAGCTTAATACCTCTCGCTTATTTCCTTATTCTTCTTATGGCTCCATAAATTTCTTCAGCTCATCCATAAACGTGCTGACATCTTTGAATTCACGATATACGGATGCAAAACGCACATAGGCAACTGCATCCAGGTCTTTCAGATGTTCCATCACGATCTCGCCAATACGGGTACTTGGAATCTCCCTGTCCGCACTGTCAAAGATGTCCCCCTCTATGGAATCCATTATCATTTCAATCTTTTCTATCGGTATCGGACGCTTGTAGCAGGCGCGTAAGATTCCATCCTGAATCTTTGCACGGTCATACTGTTCACGTGTCTGGTCTTTCTTGATCACACTCAGCGGAATCGTCTCTACCTTTTCGTATGTGGTAAAGCGTTTGCCACAGGATTCACACATTCGTCTTCTGCGGATGGAATTGGTATCTTCTACCGGTCTTGAGTCTACAACTTTACTGTTATCCTGATTACAAAATGGGCATCTCACAGTATTTTCCCCTCTTTCCCCTTTAATAAAATAATTATATTTATTTTTTCTGACAGTGTCAACAAAAGCTCATGTATATCTGTAAAAAAATATTCATATATTAAAAGAAAAGGTATTTTTATGAGACTTTGTGAGCTTCGACAGAAAGAAATCATTAATACCTGTACCTGCAAAAGCCTCGGTTGTCCCATTGACCTGGAATTTGACTGTGCCACAGGACGCATTCATTCCCTGATTGTTCCAGGTCCCGGTAAATTCTGCAGTTTTTTCGGACGCGAAAATGAATACATTATTCCCTGGAACTGTATCTGCCAGATTGGTGATGACATCATCCTTGTAGAAATTAAAGAAGAGAAATGTTTTCACAAAGAGCACCTTCTCTGATCCTGTCAAGGTCTTTTATTTTTTATATTTTTTCCAAAAAAGAATATTTCCCGTCCTCCCTGTGAATCATTTGTAATACCAAATGAAATAAGGAGGATATTTCGATGGCACTTAATAAAGTAGAAATCTGTGGGGTAAATACTTCCAGTCTTCCGATTCTAAAACAGGAAGAAAAAGATGAGCTGTTCCGACGTATCAAACAGGGTGACACCAAAGCAAGGGAACAGTATATTAAAGGAAATCTGCGTCTTGTATTAAGTGTTATCCGACGTTTTCAGAACAGCAATGAAAATCCTGATGATCTGTTTCAGATCGGCTGTATCGGGCTTATGAAAGCAGTTGATAATTTTGACGATACCCTGATGGTCAAATTTTCGACATATGCAGTTCCGATGATCATTGGTGAGATTCGCCGCTATCTGCGTGACTACAACAGCATCCGCGTCAGTCGTTCTCTGCGTGATATTGCATACAAAGCTATTTATGCCAAAGAAAACTATATCCGGCAGAACCTGAAAGAGCCTACCATGGAAGAAATTGCAGAAGAAATCGGCATTGAAAAAGAAATGATCGTCTATGCACTTGATGCTATACAGAGCCCTGTCAGTCTTTACGAACCGGTCTATTCCGAAGGCGGTGATACCCTCTACGTTATGGACCAGATCAGCGACCGCAAAAACAAAGAAGAACACTGGCTGGAAAATCTGTCTCTCAAAGAAGCTATGAAACGGCTCGGCAGCCGCGAACGTCACATCATTGAAATGCGTTTTTATGAAGGAAAAACACAGATGGAAGTCGCAGATGAAATTGGAATCTCACAGGCGCAGGTCAGCCGCCTCGAAAAAAATGCTCTCAAAACCATGCGGAATTATCTCCGTCCATGATCGCGCTCTATTATATATAACATCAAAAGAAAAAGCCCCTATTTCAGGGCTTTTTCCAGTTCATTAATTATGATCTTTAATGCTTTGATACGTGCATACTTTTTATCTACGGACTCAAGGATATGCCATGGTGCAAATGTAGTACTTGTCTTTTTGAGCATTTCATTAACAGCTTCTTCATACTGATCCCATTTTTCACGGTTGCGCCAGTCTTCATCTGTGATCTTCCACTGTTTTTCCGGATTATTCTGACGCTCGGTAAAACGTTCAAGCTGTGTATCCTTATCGATCTGTACCCAGAATTTGATGATCACAGCCCCCCAGTCGTGCAGTTCTTTTTCGAATTCATTCATCTCATTATAGGCACGCTTCCAGTCATTTTCACTGCAAAATCCCTCGAGACGTTCTACCATGACACGTCCATACCATGTGCGGTCAAAAATCGCGATATGTCCGTCCTTCGGAAGCCTTGTCCAGAATCTCCAGAGATAATGCCGTGCTTTTTCATGCGGCTCCGGACTTGCGATCGGCTGCACCTCATATCCGCGCGGATCCAGCGCACCGGCGACTCTCTTGATGTTTCCGCCCTTTCCGGCAGCATCCCATCCTTCATAGGTAATAATTACCGGCACACGTTTGCGGTACAGACGATTATGCAGTTCTCCAAGTCTGCTCTGTAATTTTTTTAATTCTTTCTGATATTCTTCTTCGTCTATTGTCTTGCCTTTCAGCTCAACATCTTTCAGTTTTGGCATTTCCACAAGCGGAAATACATTCTGAAGGATCGGCACGGAATGACTCTGATTCTGCAATGCAACCTCAATACTGCTCACAAGTGTATCCATAACCTGCAGTTCTGCCCACTTTTTATCTTTCGCATCTATGATATACCACGGAGAAGTCGACATATTGGTATCTTTCATATAACGGTCGATCACATTTTCACATTTTTTGTAATGCTTGTGCTGCCATTTATCAGCTCCGGTCACACGCCATTTTGTATCTTCTTTATCCAGAAGTTTTTTCATGCGTTTTTCCTGTTCGCCCTTATCGATCTGCATAAAGAATTTCAGCACAAGATAGCCGTTGTCTGTCAACTGGCGCTCAAATCGACGGATACTTTCAATTCTTTTTTCATACAGATCCCCCTCCAGGTCACCTGTAAGAACATCCATGACCGTCTGCTCCATCCAGCCCGAATCAAGAAATGTAAATTTACCTTCTTCCGGGATCTGTTTCATATAACGATACAAAAACGGTCGGCGCAGTTCTTCCTCTGTCGGCGATGACATCGTTGCAACTTTGAAAAAACGAGGATCAATGTTTTTGATCACTTTGCCGATCATACTGCCCTTACCTGCCGCGCTCCAGCCTTCAAAAAGAACCAGCACCGGCAGCTTATGTTCTTTGATCTTCATCTGGAGATCATACAGTCTGCTTTTCGTTTTTTCAAGCTGCATCTTCATTTCTTCTTTGTCAGGCATCTCGCCCGGCATCCATGATTTCAGCATATAGATTCCCCATTTCTTTTTTGTAAATAGTATACCATACTTAATCATAAAACATAAATTATTTTTGTACATTTTTTACCATTTATGTGAAAAAGCACATAAAAAAAACAGAACCATCTGTTTTCGGATGATTCTGTCTTTTATCTTATGGTCAAGATCAGGAAAGTTCCAGTTTACCGGTATATAACTGGTAATAGGTGCCTTTCTGTCTGATCAGGTCTTTATGGTCACCTCTCTCGATGATTTTTCCATGCTCAAGTACAATGATCGCATCACTGTTTCGGATTGTGGAAAGGCGATGAGCAATCACAAATACGGTACGTCCCTTCATCAGGTTATCCATACCTTTTTGTACAATGCTTTCTGTACGGGTATCGATACTGGAAGTTGCCTCATCCAGGATCAGTACCGGCGGGTCGGCAACTGCTGCACGTGCGATAGAAAGAAGCTGTCTCTGTCCCTGTGACAGTTCCTCACCATCTCCGCTTAACATAGTATCATATCCCTTCGGGAGCATCTGAATAAACTGATCCGCATGTGCAAGTTTTGCAGCTGCGTAGATTTCTTCATCTGTTGCATCCAGTTTACCATATCGGATATTGTCACGGATCGTTCCGGTAAAAAGATGTGTATCCTGCAGAACGATTCCCAGGGAATGGCGCAGATCATCTTTTTTGATCTTTGTAATGTTGATTCCATCGTAACGAATCTTACCTTCCTGAATATCGTAGAAACGATTGATCAGGTTGGTGATCGTTGTCTTTCCTGCACCGGTAGAACCTACAAATGCAAGTTTCTGACCCGGTTTTGCATACAGGCTGATGTCATGAAGGATGGTCTTATCCTCATTATATCCAAAGGTCACGTCTTCAAAACGTACATCCCCTTTCAATTCTGTATAGGATACGGAACCATCTGCGGAATGTGGATGTTTCCATGCCCACATGCCGGTTCTTTCTTTGCATTCTGTAATGTTGCCGTTCTCATCTTTTCTTGCATTGACAAGCGTCACATATCCTTCATCCTCTTCTGGTTTTTCATCAATCAGATTAAAGATACGTTCTGCTCCGGCAAGTGCCATAACGATTGAGTTAAATTGCTGCGCCACCTGCATAAACGGCTGTGTAAAGCTCTTGGTAAACTGCAGGTAGGAAGCCATGACACCAAGAGTGATTCCGCCGATTCCCGCAACAGAAAGTATGCCGCCGAGAACTGCCGTCAGTACAAACTGCAGGTTTCCGATATTCCCGATCACCGGTCCCATCATATTGCCGTATTTATTTGCCTGAGAAGCACTTTCAAAAAGAGCTTCATTCAGTTTGTCAAACTCTTCTTCAGATTTTCGCTCGTGATTAAATACCTTTACAACACGCTGACCGTTCATCCGCTCTTCGACAAATCCTGTCACATCTGCCAGCGCCACCTGCTGACGTACAAAATATTTACCACTCTTGCTGCCGATCTTATTTGTCACAAAAAGCATCACAAAAATGATCAGCACTGCAAGAATTGTCAGAAGCGGACTTAAAACCAGCATGGAAATAAATGTAACAACAATCGTAAATAATGCCATCAGTGCCTGTGGAATTGCCTGGCTGATCATCTGTCTTAAGGTATCTGTATCATTCGTATACAGACTCATGATCGATCCGTTTGTGTTCTGATCAAAATAACGGATCGGAAGTGTCTGCATATGTTCAAACATATCATCACGTACTCTTTTGAGCACACCCTGTCCGATATAAACCATCATTCTTGTATAAATAAACGTTGCAGCCACACCGGCCAGGAAGATACATCCCAGAATTGCCAGTGCTTTATAAGGGCCGGCGAAATCCGGCTGTTTCTGTCCGATCAGCGGAAGGATAAAATCATCCAGCAGATAACGAAGGGAGAGAGATACCGCGGTCGTCGCTACTGCACTGATCAGAATACAGAAGAATACCAGAATAAACTGAAGTTTATATTTTTCCGTCACATATTTCAGAAGACGTTTTGCTGTCTTTATGTCATTTTGCGTCATTCTTGTTTTCTTTTTCTTATTCATCCTCTTCGCCTCCTTTCACCTGTGATTCATATACTTCTCTGTAGATTTCATTTGTTTTCAAAAGTTCCTCAGAGGTTCCCACGCCGGCAATCTTACCACCGTCGAGCACAATGATCTGATCTGCATCTTCGATCGAGGAAACTCTCTGTGCGATAATGATCTTGGTCGTATCCGGAATTTCTTCACGAAATGCCTTACGGATCAGCGCATCTGTCTTTGTATCTACCGCACTGGTAGAATCATCCAGAATCAGAATTTTCGGTTTTTTAAGCAGTGCACGTGCAATGCAGAGACGCTGTTTCTGTCCACCTGAGACATTGTTTCCGCCCTGTACGATCACAGTATTGTAACCATCCGGGAACTCACTTACAAAACCATCTGCCTGTGCAAGACGACACACTCTCTTAACTTCTTCATCACCGGCATGCTCATCACCCCAGCGAATGTTGTCATAGATTGTACCGGAAAACAGAACATTTTTCTGTAATACCATAGAAACCTGATCTCTGAGAACTTCCAGATTATAATCACGTACGTCAACTCCGGCAACTTTTACTACACCGGAAGTAACATCGTAAAGACGTGGAATCATCTGTACGAGTGTAGATTTCGCACTTCCGGTTCCGCCGATGATACCAACAGTCTGACCGGATTTAATATGAAGACTTATATCTTTAAGAGAAAGATTTCCGCCCTCGCCTGCATAACTGAAATCTACATGGTCAAAAGTAATCTCACCATTTCTGACTTCTTTTACTGCGTCTGCTTTGTCCTGCATTTCCGGAACTTCGTTCAGTACTTCAGTGATACGATCCGTAGATGCCTCCGCGATCATGATCATGACAAATACAAATGTTACCATATTCAGGGACATCAGAATCTGCAGTGCATAAACGATCACACTGGTCAGCTCACCGGTCTCCATTGTTCCAAAGACGATGCTGCGTCCACCGATCACCGCAATCATGATCACAACCACATACATCATAAACTGCATGACCGGTGCATTCCATGCAACGATTTTTTCCGCTTTTGTAAACAACGTATATACATAATTGGAAACTCCATGGAATTTGCTGATTTCATGGTCTTCCCTTACAAATGCTTTTACTACACGGGATGCATTGACGTTCTCCTGTACAGAATTGTTCAGCTCATCATACTCATCAAATACTTTGATAAAATTCGGATGTGCCTTCTTTGCAATAAAAATCAATGTTCCACCGAGAAGCGGAATTACGATCAGGAAAAGAAGTGCAATCTTTACATTGATCAGCAGTGTCATGATCCAGGAAAGTGCGATCATGATCGGTGCTCTTGCAAGAAGACGGATACTCATCATATAAGCCATCTGCACATTCGTAATATCCGTTGTCATTCGTGTGACCAGTCCTGATGTAGAAAAATGATCAATGTTTTTGAATGAAAAATCCTGCACCTTATAAAAGATATCATGACGGAGATTCTTCGCATAACCGGCTGCTGCCACCGCTGCCATATTTCCTGCCTGTACACCAAAATAAAGTGCAAGCATTGCCATAATTACAAGAATCATTCCCCGCTGCACGATATAGCCCAGATCACCGTTTGCGATTCCCACGTCAATGATCTTTGCCATTTCCAGCGGAATGAGTACTTCCATCAATACCTCAAGAATTACAAGAACCGGTGTCAGTATCGACTGTTTCTTGTATTCCCGGATGGATTTAAAAAGTGTCTTATTCATCTACAATCATGTCCTCCTCTTTTATTTTCAAATTAGTTTGAATCCTAACTTTCCATATTATACAAAATCTCCCCTGCTAAAATCAACTACTTTTTTGTGACCTTTTGAACACATTTTCGAAGCGGCTGCAATTCTTTTGCCGTAAAAAAAATGCCCTGTTATAAGGACATTTTTTCGCTTTCGTATATTTTTCTGACTTCCTCCGCTCTGGTGCGATGCGGAAAGCAGATATTTCCAAGCTGTCTTACCGGCATGACTCCCATCAGAGAATTCGTGACAAAGCATTCTTCATAATACATCAGTTCATCCGGATAAATAATTGTCTCTACCACGCTGAATTTTGACATTACGTATTCTCGCAGAATTCCCGGCAATAATCCACAGGACAGTTGCGGTGTATAGATCATATTTTTGCGCACAAAGAAAATATTGCTGACTGTTCCCTCGCTGATCTGGCCCTTTGTATTGACAAAGACCTTCTCGTTGATACCGGCTGCCGTTGCAGCTCTTTTTTCAAGGATACAGTCACCATAATTCAAAGTCTTATGATAGACCAGCGGAGACGTCTCATTTCTACGCACTTTACTGATATCCGCCACAAATCCCCTTGCATAATCTTCTTCAGAATATATATTCTTTCGCATCTGGAAAAACATATTTTGGGCTGAACAGACAATTTTCACTACACCATGGTCTGTCATTTCCGGCTCCTGCTCAGCAAGGTAGGATATTACTTTTTCTTTTGAAAGTCCACGTGCAATGCAAGAACCCAGCTGCAAAAAATCAGCTGCTTTTTCCAGTCTTTCTATATGTTTTTCAAATAATATCGGTTTTCCCTTTTCGACAGCAATTGTTTCAAATGCTCCCAATCCGAATAAAAATCCCTCATCCAGCCTGATATCCATATTTTTCTCTCCATCAAATCATTTCATAGCCTGAAGAACCGCCTTCGCTTTCTGAAGTGTTTCCTCATATTCAAATTCCAGGTCAGACTCCGCGGTAATACCGCCACCCACACCCAGATAATATTTTCCGTCTTTATGCAGTGCAGTCCGGATCACAATATTGAAATCGCAATCACCATCCAGAGTCAGATAGCCCATCGACCCTGTATAAAGATTCCGCTTATTATTCTCCAGTTCATCTATGATCTCCATCGCACGATACTTCGGAGCTCCGGTGATCGAACCTCCCGGAAAGGCTGCCTCAAGAAGATCCATGACATTTTTACCATTCTCGAGATCACCTTCAATATCAGAAACCAGATGAAATACCGTCGCATATTCTTCCACCGTAAAAAGCTCAGTCACCTTGACACTTCCCGGACGACACACCCTGTTCAGATCATTTCGCTCAAGATCCACGATCATCAAAAGTTCACTTTTATCCTTCTCAGAATTTTCAAGTTCTGTCCGCATAAGCATATCTTCTTCCGGTGTCTCTCCACGCTTACGCGTGCCCTTGATCGGTCGTGTATCCACATGACCTTTCTGCATTTTAAGGAGGCGTTCCGGCGATGCACATATGATTTGAAAATCTCCATAGTCAAAATAACCGCCAAAAGGAGATGGATTATTCTCCCTGAGATCATAAAATACATCCAGCGGCTTCTTGTCACTGCTTACCGTAAGCTGCTGTGTCATATTTGCAATATAGATGTCGCCTTCGATAATATAACGGATCATATGATCTACTGCCTGTTTGTATTCCTCTTTTGTAAAGTTCGGATAAACCTCTGTCGGATATACTATATCGGACTCTTTCTGTATATATACCGGCAGCCCGCCTATTCGCGCTTCCATCTCACTCATCAGCTTTTCTGCCTTCTGTGTGATTCCATTCGCAATCAGATATGTTCTCTGCTCGTGCCGGTCCTCTATAATATAGAAGTCATAAAAAACAAGCACTGCATCCGGAATCGAAACAAGGTCTTCATTCACAGAAGATACTTCCATGAGTTTTCTTCCATATTCATAAGAAAAATATCCGACTGCACCGGAAACCAGTGGAAGATCCGTATTATTTTTGTCTTTGTGGTCTGCCAGATACTTTTTCAGGTATTCTTCGAAAGAGCAGATTGTTTCTTTCTCTCCATTAATATAGAAGTCATTGCCTTCTTTCACAAGTTTGAGATATGGCACTGCACCTATAACAGAATATCTTCCAAGCTTGTTTATCAGAGAAGAATCCAGAAACACACTGTCATCCGCTCCTGCAAAGTATGTATAAAGCTCTGCTGCATTTCTGGCAGGCTTCATTTCTTTTAAAATACGCTGTTTATTATACATCGTTTTTTCCCCTCTGTCCATTATCGAGGACATTTCTTTGCGTTTTTTTATGTACATTCTGTACTATATCGTTTTAGTTAATGTGCACATTCCGCGATGCGGCAGAAGTTTTCAAGCAGTTCATGGCCATACTCTGTCAGTACTGCCTCCGGATGAAACTGCACCCCATACAACGGAAGGTTCTTATGAGAAAGCCCCATCACCGCACCATCCTCTGATACAGCATCGACATGATATTCTGCCGGGATACTGTCTTCTCTCACGATCAGTGAATGATATCTCGTTACTTTAAAATGTTCCGGCAATCCCTGAAAGACACCTGTGCCTCTGTTACATATCTCTGTCACCTTTCCATGCATCGGTCGCTCACCTTTTTCTACCGTTGCACCACAGCAGTGTACAAGTACCT
>CAKROE010000058.1 GCA_934371915.1 uncultured Blautia sp.
TGAATCGTTTCCTGAAGTCTCTCCAGCGTCTCTTTCTGAGTCATCTGTCCACCGCTGAGCTGAACATTATTTCCGCTTCCTGTCGCTGAAATATCTGCAAGCAGACGACGAACCTGTTCCATCGTCTTGCAGGATAATTTCTGATACTGAGCAAAATCCTGAAGTTTCTGTTCAAATGCCTCAACCACTTCGCGATTTGCTTTTGCCACATCTGCATTACCTTTGCTTGCTGCGGAAATGCGTTCCATTCCCTGCGCTGCGGCCTCGACATATTTCTGCATGGTCTGGTTACATGCAACCCAGAATTTTGCAGAAGAGGTCTCTGCTTCCTTAAGATAATCAGCAAGGTGCTGGTAATCTGCCTGCTGCTGTTTCTGGATTGTCTGATTATCCTGTACAATGCGGCCAGCCACAGAAATATATTCTTTCTGAATGCTTACGGACTCTTCAAGCATCTTTTTCATTGTAGTCTCATGCTCTACGTATGCGTCACTGAGCTGCCTGCTCATAGCCTGATAGAGATTTGTCGTATAGTTTACATTGTCCGTCTGCGCATCTTTCAGCTGAGTAAGTGCTTTCCCGAAATCTGCAAACTGTGTTTCAAATGATGCATTCATTTCTTTCAGGAATGCATCCAGAATCTCTTTTACTGCATCTTCCTGGCATCTGGTCACAGAATCAACCAGTGTATCCAGAGAATCGTTCATTTTTTTGAAAGTTGGTGTAATGACTTTCTCAAAGCTGTCTGCCATTTTTACAGAAAACTGCTCTGCCATCTGATTCATTGCTGCAGTCTGATTCTTCTGGCTTGCAACCAGAAGGTTCATGGATTCACTCTCCGCACTTGGCATGACATATGTATGGAAACGGTCAAGAAACAGCTGAAGATTCTCTGTCATAGAAGAATATTCGCTCTTCATTCCTGAAGTATAAACGATGGAAAATGCAATACCGTAAATAGATGTCAGGAATGCAACCTTGATACCATCGACCAGAGAAGAGACAGAACTTGTCATCGCCTCATAATCTGACGGCTGAAAATCCTTAAGTCCCCATACCAGACCTACAAAGGTACCTAAGATACCGATACTGGTAAAAAGATCCGGTGCCATTTCCAGAAGCCGTTTATGCACGTGCATATCGAGGTCATCTTCATTCAGAAATTCTTCGATGTCCACAATTCCTTCCTGGCTCTTCGCAATACTGTCTGTAAATGCCTTCATCTTGCCATCCAGATAGGCATGATGAAAAATCCCGTTCAGTGATGCCACTTTATCCGGTGCTACTCTTCCCGGCATCTTAAAGGCATCCTCCAGCTCATCTGCTGCATCCTTCAATGCAAGCGAAAGCTTATTCATGCGAAACATTCCGCCAAACAGCCCCACGATATAGACAACTGCAATGATACCGAGAAAAATAAAGTTGTAGATCAGCACACTTGCCGCACTGTTGCCTACGTACAATGTCATTCCGAGAGCAGCTGCAAGCACAGCCAGAAACAACACGACATTCATGATTTTTTTCCTCATAGCTAACCTCCCTGTAGTGTTTAATTTATTCTTATTTTTTTGCAAAAAAGCATTGATTTCATACTATTTTCTGCCTTTTCTATCATATCATATCACAATTTTACGAACAAGCTGTTTTCCTGACTTTACCCGTTTCTCACAAAATTTTCATATTTCCGGCAAAAAACAGGCAGCTCTTTTACGAACCGCCTGTCTCATTATGCATATACTTTATCTTCTTCCAGAAGCACAGCCTCACCATCTTTAACTTCAACGATATTCACGCCACAGTTCGGCGGAACATGTCCATGCCAGAAGTCTTTCGGATCCTGATAAATGTTCTGAAGAAGTGCGCGCACTGCACAACCGTGCGATGCGATCAGAATCGTTTTGTCCTGATAATCCGGATTGCCGGTTACTTCTTCCCAGAATTCTTTTGTCCGTGCAAGAATATCTGAAATATTCTCTCCGTTCTTCGGACGTTCAAATTTCCATGGATCATTAAAAAACTTCTCCATCTGCTCATTCAGAAATACATGATCATCTGTAAAGCAGACAACACCTTCCAGTTCACCAAAATTGATTTCCTGAATTCTTTTGTCCTCGATGACAGGCACCTTATGTGGCTGCTTTTCGAGAATCAGCTCTGCCGTCCTTCGTGCCCGCACAAGGGGACTGGTGATACAGAGATCAAACGGGACTTCTTTTAATGCTTCACCCGTTTTCTCTGCAAGCTCGATTCCCTTCTCTGCAAGTGGGATATCCGCCGTTCCCTGCACTTTGTGGAGTTCGTTCCACACGGTTTCCCCGTGCCGTACAACATAAAGTTTCATCAGCTTCTCAGCTCGATTCCAAGGTTTGTCAGACCATTCAGGATCTTCTTCATTGCAGCTGTGATTTCAGTTTCTTCCAGAGTCTTGTCATGATCACGGAATACAACAGAATAAGCCATGGATTTGTATCCGGCTTTGATCTGTGCACCTTCATAAATATCAAAGAGCTGATAAGATTCAAGAATCTTTCCGCCTCTCTGCTCCAGAATATCTTCAATCTGACCTGCAAGCACATGTTTCGGAACAACCATACTTAAGTCACGGGTAACTGCCGGATATTTTGCAATTCCGCTGAATTTGTGGTTGAATCCACAGAATTCAAGGATATCCTGAATATCGATCACTGCAACATAAGTTCTTTCTCCGATTCCATAATTGTCTGCAACGATCGGATGTACCTCACCGAGATAACCGACTACTTTTCCTTCGTAGCTGATGTTGGCCTGTCTGCCCGGATGCAGGTATGTCTTATTGCTGTCCGGTGTATAATGAACTTTTTTCTTCATGCCGGATTTTTCGAAGAACTCTTCTACAACACCCTTCATGTCAAAGAAATCACCGGCTCCGTACATACCAAGAGTAAAGTGTGTCCTTTCATCCGGAAGCTCAGTCAGCGGAAGTGCCTTCGGCAGATAAACTTTACCGATCTCGTACAGACGAACACCTTTGTTTCTTCTGTTGTAGTTGGTTGCCAGAGAAGACAGCATACCATGCAGTGTGGTCGTACGCATGATGCTGTAATCTTCACCAAGCGGATTACTGATCGTAATAACTTTACGAAGATCACTGTCCTGCGGAATGCGAAGTTTATCGAATACCTTCGGGCTTTCGAAAGAATATGTCATTCCTTCGGAGAATCCACAGTATTCTGCAATATCTCTTGCCACATTCTCGATGCGGAGTTTGAACGGAAGTTTACCTGTAGTAGCTTCTCCGTTTGGAAGTGTGGTCGGAATTTTATCATATCCGAAGAATCTTGCAACTTCCTCTGCTACGTCTGCCATGCAATGGATATCCTGACGGAAAGTAGGCGCTACGATCTCGTTTGTCTCCGGATCCAGTGTCAGTTCAACTTTTGCAAGGTATGCAAGCATTTCTTCTTTTGTAAGGTCGGTTCCGAGAAGTGCATTGATGCGTTCCGGCTCAAACGGTACTCTGGAAGGCTCTCTTACTTCATTGCAGACATCTACGATTCCGCCTACAACTTCACCGGCTCCCAGTTCTTCCATAAGCTGGCATGCACGGTCGATTGCTGCTTTTGCGTTGTTCGGGTCAAGACCTTTTTCGAATTTACCGGATGCATCGGTACGAAGTCCGATCCTCTTTGAAGAAAGACGGATGTTTGTACCATTAAAGCATGCTGCCTCAAACAGAACCGTATGCACATTGTCTGTGATCATGGAGTTTTCGCCACCCATAATACCGGCAATGCCGACTGCTTTCCTGCCATCACAGATCATCAGTACCTGATCGTCCATCTCACGTTCCTGACCATCCAGTGTTACAAATTTCTCTCCGGTTTTCGCACGACGTACAATGATTTCTCTTCCTTCGATGGTATCCAGATCGTATGCATGCATCGGCTGTCCGTATTCTTCCATAACATAGTTTGTAATATCTACAAGGTTGTTGATCGGACGGATGCCGTTGGAAGCGAGGCATCTCTGCATCCATTTCGGTGACGGGCCGATCTTGACATTTTTTACAACTCTTGCCATATATCTCGGGCAAAGTTCCGGATCTTCCACGGTAACTTTGATATAGTCAGATGCTTTTTCATCGTTTCCTGTTTCTTTGACTACAGGAGGAACGAATTTCTTATCAAAAGTAGCTGCTGCTTCTCTTGCAATTCCAAGTACTCCGTAGCAGTCTACACGGTTGGATGTGATCTCATATTCGATAACAACATCATCAAGCCCAAGTGCTTTGATTGCGCTTTCTCCTACTACTGCATCTTCCGGGAAAATATAAATGCCGTATTCCGGTGCTTCCGGATACATTTCTCTTGAGCTTCCCAGTTCTTCGATGGAGCACATCATACCGCAGGATTCTATGCCTCTGAGTTTTCCTTTTTTGATTTTGATTCCGCCGGGAGTCATCTTACCGTCATGTCCGCCGGCAACACGACCACCATCCAGAACAACCGGTACTTTATCACCTTCTTTGACATTCGGGGCACCTGTTACGATCTGAACAGTCTCTGTTCCGATATTTACCTGACAGATAATCAGTTTATCTGCATCAGGATGTTTTTCTATTTTTTCAATCTGTCCGATCACAATCTTATCCAGATCTGCGTCCAGTTTTTCGAAACCTTCCACTTTTGTTCCTGACAGTGTCATGGCATCTGTGTATTCCTGGGCTGTTACATCCAGATCCGGCACATACATTTTAATCCAGGACATTGATGTATTCATGTTTTATATCCACCTTTCGAATTTTTCATTATAGACTCTGAAATCCAGCCGCTGACGCGTCTGCCGATCCACCTGCGGTGGCTCTCAAAGATTTCATCGTTAAACTTGCACAGAAAGTAAATACTCGCTTCGCTCGTGCTTCCTTTCTGCTGTGCAAGTTAAAACTGTTTTAAGAATCTGACATCATTCTCATAGAGAAGACGCATGTCATCGATTTCATATTTCAGGAGTGCGATACGTTCCAGACCTACACCAAACGCAAATCCTGTATATTCATCCGGATCAATGCCGCACATTCTAAGCACATTCGGATGAACGGTACCGCAGCCGAGGATTTCGATCCAGCCGGAGCCTTTACAGAAACGGCAGCCTTTTCCACCGCATTTGAAGCAGGAAACATCAACCTCTGCACTCGGCTCTGTAAACGGGAAATGATGTGGTCTGAATTTTGTCTTTGTCTCCGGTCCGAACAGTTCCTGTGCAAACTCCTGCAGAGTTCCTTTCAGATCTGCAAATGTAATATTCTTGTCGATGACAAGACCTTCGATCTGATGGAAGGACGGAGAATGTGTCGCATCTACTTCGTCAGGACGGAATACACGTCCCGGTGCGATCATACGGATCGGCAGCTTGCCCTTTTCCATGGTACGCGCCTGTACCGGGGAAGTCTGGGAACGAAGAAGAATAGAATCATTGATAAAGAATGTATCCTGCTCATCTCTTGCCGGATGATCTTCCGGAATGTTCAGTTTTGTAAAGTTATAATCTGCATATTCTACTTCCGGACCCTCTACTACTTCGTAGCCCATTCCGATGAAAATACGCTCTACTTCTTCGAGCGCAATGCTGTTTGGATGACGATGACCGATCATTGCTTTCTTTGCCGGAAGTGTAACGTCGATCACTTCTGCTTTCATTTTTTCTTCACGAAGTGCTTCTTCCAGTTTCTTTCTGGTTGCTTCCAGATGTTCTTCGATCTTCACACGGGTCTCATTTACCATCTGACCTACTTTCGGACGATCTTCCGGAGCAACATCTTTCATACTTTTTAAGATTGCAGTCAACTCACCCTTTTTGCCAAGGTAAGCAACTTTTACTTCATTCAGCCTTTCCGGACGATCTGATTCCTCAATCCGTTTTCTGGCTGCTTCAGCTAATTCCTGAAGTCTTTCCTTCATATCCATGGTTTTACTCTCCTTTTTTTAACATAAAAAAATCCGCCCCAAAAAGGGACGGAATTATAACCGCGGTACCACCCTGCTTCCCATGGAACTCTCCACAGGCACTTGAGTCATGCTTAACGCGCATCCACGTCGCTTCCTACTGATAGTTCAGAAGCGAAGCTCCGGCGGGAAAATAAGAAACTGTCTGAACTTAAAGGAGCTTACAGCCGACGACTCCCTCTCTCTGTAAGGAAACAATTTCCTGAAACGCCTTCACAGCTTTTCACTTATCAGTCTTTATGATGCCACAGCGAAAAAAATCTGTCAAGCAGTTTTTTTATCTGCTGCCATACCGTATACTGCGCCTGACGGAACTGTTTTTCAAAATATGCATTTACTTCTGCCCCGTAAAGCAAGAGATTCATGCAAAAATAAAGCCACAGCATGACCATGATCAGCGCAGACAGACTTCCATACATATTACTGAAATTCGGAAAAAATGTAAAATACAATGAAAAGAAATAGGAAAACAGTGACCATGCCACAGCAATGATAAATGCCCCCGGCACCTGACTCTTCAGTGAGGCCTTTCTGTTCGGCAGGTATCTGTACAATACCAGAAAAACAAGAAAAAGCACAACAAAAACAAGAAATGTCTTGGCACTCAAAATTCTTCCTACTACCTTTCCGAGTAAAGGCATATGAACGATCAGTTCCGCATGTATCCGGTTACCCATAACCAGAAGCAGAAGACTGGTAATGATCGCAATAATAAACAAAAACATATATAACATCGAATACAACCGGTTCGTCAGCCAGTTTCGAGTTTCTTTTACGTGATAGATCACGTTCAGTCCCGCAATCAGGGACTGCATGCCCTTGCAGGAAGACCACAGTGCAAACAGACCGGAAATCGGTACGACTGCTGCACTCTTCGTGAAGACTTCTGCGATGATCTTGAGGACAAAATCCTGTAAATTATCCGGAACAAACCCGATGATCACCTGTCTGAGCATCCGGTAAGTAAGCGGTGTATACTGAACAAGTGCGGTAAGTACCAGCACAAAAGGAATAAACGACATGATCAGGAAATATGCCGCCTGCGCAGCATATGCACCGATATGATCCTCCTGCATACGTTTTATAAAGCCAAGGATCAGCGCTATCGTGCCTTTTTCTGATTTTTTTTCCATATTTTTTCTCCCAGGGTCAAATATGTTTGTTGTACATTTTACCACGAAATCGACTTTCTGTCATCCCAGATTTTCAATTGCTATATTTTTGAAAAAATAATCCAGAATTTTCCTGTAATCATATCCCTGTTCCGCCATCACATTCGCTGCTGTCTGGCTCATCCCGACACCATGCCCGTAACCACCGCCTGTAATCTTCACGGATTCGCCTTTTTTCATTTCCAGTTCAAAATACGCACTCGGCAACAGTTTTCCTCCTTCCGTCTCTGTGCCATCCTTTTCTGTGATCGTGCAGCCCTCCGGAGAAAAGAACTGCCGGATTTCATATTCATTTTTTAATTCAAAAGAGTCCTCTTTCATACTCACCGTAAGATTGGTTACTGCTCCGCTTTCATTTCTTGCATTTACCGTAATTGCTGTCAAAGCATCTTTTTTATCCTGATATGCTTCTGCCCGCTTTTCTATATTTTTCCACGGAATTTCAACTGACCAGCGGCTCCACGGTTCCCGTTCATCAAATTTACAGGGAACACTTTTCAGATAAGCCGCAGCCTTTGCAGCACCCCAGATTTCATCCGTACTGGTCACACCTGCCGAAGTCGAAAAATAATACGCATCGATTGCTTCTCCATTCTGGCATATGATCTGTCCGGCTGTCTCCTCAACCGCCTGTGTTGTAGAATCCTGCGGTTGGACATTTCCATACACCTGAAAGCTTACACTGTCATCCACATCCGCATCATATTCTGTCAGTCTGCCCTCCTGTATCTGTTTCCATGCATAAGTCCTTGCACATACTGCCTGTGCTTTCAGTGCTTCAAGCGAATACGAAGATGGCATTTCACTTGGCACGACACCTTTCAGATATTCTTCCAGACACAGTTCATTTACCAGTAGAATTCCCTGCTCATCCGGTATAAGCTCCATACTCCCATGATATACCGGTGCACCATCCTGACGCTTCAATGACTGGATACAGATGCCATCTTTTTGCGCCGGAATACGTATGGTTATTTTTTGCTTTTGAAGTTCTTCTGCTTCATATCGTATTTCCCTGCCGTTATAAGCGACCGTCACCATCGGATGATAATATGACTGAAAATCACTATCCGATATCAGCACACGAATTACCGGATCCGGCACTTCTGCATATATTTCTGCCACACATTTTGCTGCCGTGGCACTATAAAAACTCATACTTATTCCAATAAAAAATCCGACCTTCTTCATACTGCATTATATGAAGAAAGCCGGAAAAATAACTTTTATTTATTTTCTGACGGAGAAACAGTAAATGGTCTCGGAATAATAGCGCTCACCGGCATCCAGAACCGGGGAATGGAACGCTTCTACATTAACTGCATTCGGCTCTACCTGTGTTTCCAGACAGAACGCTTCTCTCTGATTGTAGATATGTCCGTTCTTACCATGCTCGTTTTCTACAAAGTTTGCAGCATAGAACTGCACACATGGGCAGTCACTCAGTACGCTCATCTCGATACCGGTCTTTTCGGACCATGCACGGGCAATCTCACGGACACTGGCTTTGTTATAATAATCAGTCACATAGTTGTGATCATAGCCGCCTGTAATCTTTAACTGCTCGAAGTCAGCCTCAATCTCATCTCCGATCTGATGCGGGATACGGAAATCCATCGGAGTACCCTCAACCGGTGCATTCTCTCCAAGTGGAATAGATCCTTCTCCAACCGGTGTATAAGCTTCTGCATGAATCGTCAGGTACTGATCCATTGCCTTGCCACTGCCTTCTCCTGCCAGGTTGAAATAAGAATGGTTGGTCATATTGGCAACTGTTGTCTTGTCACAGATGCCTCCGTATACGATCCGAAGCTCATTGTTTTCTGTCATTTCATATGTAACAGAAACCTGAAATTCTCCCGGGAATCCATTCTCTCCATCCGGACTGATTCTCGAAAATGTCACTGCATTTTTGTCCTCGGAAATCTCTGCTGCATTCCAGATTTTTTTCTCAAAACCATTCGGTCCACTGTGCAGATTGTTTTTGCCCTCATTCGGTGTAAGGGTGATTTCCTGTCCATCCAGCATAAATCTGGAATCTGCAATACGGTTTCCGCTTCTTCCGATCGTCGCACCAAAGAAGCATCCGTTAACCTCATAGCCTGCAAGATCATCATACCCCAGAACTACATCTGTAAGTTTACCTTCTCTGTCCGGTACACAAAGCTTTACCAGAATTGCACCAAACTGCGAAATTTCTGCATAAGCACCGGACTTATTTTCCAGATGGAAAATCTGAATTTCTTCTCCTGATGATAATTTTCCAAATGTTCGTTTTGTTACCATAACTTCCTCCCAAACCTGACTATACATAATACTTCTTCAAAAAAAGAGCCATATCTCTATGACTCATTTCTTTCTTTAAGATCCGGAATGCCGTTCCCTTCCATTTGACGCCTAGCCTAAGCCAGGATGGGTGTCCGCAACTGAAGATCTGCCTACCACAACGAGAGGTCTGACATCACTTCGGCAATGTAGGAGTCCCTATTTGTCAATGTAGGTTCAAATAAAAAAGGGGTCTCGCACATTCCAGAAGTTATTTTCTTTTTTTATTGTACTCTATTATATGTGATTTTTCAACACATAATACTGGAAAAAGTTTCTGTGAAAAGATTCTTTTTCCATATGCCGGATCAGTGGATGCCGAGAACTTTTTTGACAGTATTCGGCATATCCGGTGCATCGACTACGATATCGTGCAGTACCGGTGCTGTACGGATCTCTTCTACTGCTTTCGGCACTTTGACTCCGGAAATGGCAGAAAGCTGATCTGCCAGTGCAAAATCATCTTTTTCTTCTACTTTATCTGCAACAGCATCCATTACGCTTCTTGTAAACTTATATGGACTTGCAGTAGATGCGATCACCGTTACAGTATGATCGTCTGTATCCTTCAGATATTTCTTATAAACGCCTGCTGCAACAGCTGTATGAGGATCGATCACATAATCACTGTTTTTGTAAACATTGTGGATGGCCTCTTTTGTTTCTTCTTCACTGCAGTAATTTCCATAGAAATCTGCAAGGCCTTTTTTCATTTCATCAGTGATCGTATACTCTCCACCCTCACTTAAGGACTGCATCAGTTCTGCACACTTCTGTGCATCTTCGCCTGTCAGGCGATAGATCAGACGCTCCAGATTGCTGGAGATCAGGATATCCATGGACGGAGAAGTTGTGAGAATAAAGTCTCTCTTTCTGTCATAAGTTCCTGTACGGAAGAAATCAAAAAGAACTTTATTCTCATTAGATGCACAAACCAGTTTGTTGATCGGAAGTCCCATCTGTTTTGCATAGTAAGCAGCAAGAATATTTCCGAAGTTACCTGTCGGAACTACAACATTGATCTTGTCTCCTGCTTTTACTTTGCCCTGTCCGACCAGTCTGGAATAAGCATATACATAATAAACAATCTGTGGAACCAGTCTTCCGATGTTGATGGAGTTTGCAGATGAGAACTGGAATCCGGCACCATCAAGCTCCGCTGAGAGTTCACGGTCATTGAACATCTTCTTTACTGCTGTCTGCGCATCGTCAAAGTTTCCGGTGATTCCAACTACATAAGTATTGTCACCCTTCTGTGTTACCATCTGTTTTTCCTGTATCGGGCTGACACCATGTTTCGGATAGAATACAATGATCCTTGTACCCGGAACATCCGCAAATCCTGCCAGAGCTGCTTTTCCGGTGTCACCGGATGTTGCAGTAAGAATTACAATTTCATTCCTGACCGCATTTTTCTTTGCGGCAGTCGTCATAAGATGCGGCAGAATAGAAAGTGCCATGTCTTTAAAAGCAATCGTCGCACCATGGAACAGTTCCAGATAATACGCACCATCTGCCTCATGAAGCGGTGCAATCTCAGAAGTGTCAAATTTCTCATCATATGCATTTGCAATACAGTTTTTCAGCTCTTCTTCTGTAAAATCTGTAAGGAAACGACTCATAACCTCATATGCAGTTTCCTGATATGTCATCTGTGCAAGCTTCTCTGCCGGCACATCCAGTTTTGGAATCTCAGTGGGTACAAACAGACCTCCGTCTTCAGAAAGTCCTTTTAAAATTGCCATCGAAGCAGTTACTGTTTCACCTTTGCCTCTTGTGCTCTTGTATAATACCTGCATGTATCCTTCCTGCCTTTCTTCGGGTTTGTTTCATTTTTGGTCACAGTATACCACGTTGCTGTGTAAAATTCCATAGCAAATTACAGAACATTCCCGAAAAGTATTTTTCGTATAATTCCTGTAAAGCCAAAAGATTCCGGTGAAACACTCAGTATCCCCGGAATCCTCTGTATTTTCTTTATATAATTTACTGCTGAACTGCTTCAGGATATGTATAGAATTCATGCACACCATGCTTGAACAGCTTCTTAAGATTTTTATCAAACCACTGAATGTTACTCCTGGCAGCAGCTGATTTCTGGATAAAGAACAGCGCGCCCTCTGAATAATCCACACCTTCCAGTGCCTGCTTGACAGCCTCTTTTGTCTCATCAGTAGGGACCACTTCAGAAATACGGCCATCAGCTACCGGTGAAAACTGTGCCACACCATCTATATACTGCCAGATGACATCTGTCGCATTATTCGGAAACTCCGGATATTTGATACGATTCATGATTACGTTTGCTACCAGAACACGACCTTTAATGTCCTCTGTGCCTGCTTCCGCCTCTACGATCTGCAGAAGGTTCTCGTAATCCTCATCTGACATCATCTTCGCAGAAGAAGAAAGAGAAACTACCTGCGCATCAAAGTTATCCACCGTGGTCGTCATAGAGTCACTGACATTCATCTCCATCGCACTGCTGGTAACTTTGCTGACACGCTGACCAACAATTACATCATCGCAGGAAATACCGATACGTTTGACGCTCATACCGGCAGACGGTGTCGCATTTACCCCGGAAACCACTCCGGCAATTCCGGTTGGCAGAGAATCATCTATATAGTCCGTATATGTGCTGCTTTTCTGCTCAGATGCAGCATAAACCTGATTCTGTCTTCCGCTTCCGATAAGCTTACATCCGCCGGTCACAGTCAATACTGTAAGCGCCCAGACGCTCAGTGACACAAATCCATGAAGCGAAGAATTCTGTACTTTGCCGCCTTTATCCTTTCTGTTATGCTGTTTTGTTAATCCTGTTTTTCTCATACTCAAACATTCCTTGCATCTTTGTCATTACTTTTTCGTTACTGTTTCGTGTTTTTAACTTTTTGTAACATTTCTGTAATGCATAAGAAAATTATATTTAATATGCGTAGATATGTCAAGTAATTTTTTCCAGTACTGTTTTCCCTGACAGGATCATTATAACTTTCATGCCTCTGTATGGTCAATCATTTTCGTTCGACGTTTGTCCCTCAAATCCGACAATCGTTACTGTTCACAGCAACTTGGATACGGTTTTAACCGGTATAGCGAAGGGCCTCGATCGGCTTTTTGTCCGCTGCTTTCCAGGCCGGATACAAGCCGAAACAGATACCGATCACAGCCGAAAATATAACAGAAATCCATACCACACGCATGTCCATTTCAAACTGCATGTTCTCTACAAAAAATCCAGCTGCCCGTAAAATCACCCAGGAAATTCCGATTCCCAGCGCACATCCCATCAGACTTACCAGTAATGCTTCAATCAGGAACTGCAACATGATCATTCCCTTTTTGGCCCCGATTGCTTTACGAATCCCGATCTCCCGTGTTCGTTCCGTAACAGAAACCATCATAATATTCATGATTCCGATTCCTCCTACAAGGAGCGAGATTGCAGCGATTCCACCGATCATCAGTGACATGGTGCTGTTGACACTTTCCATTGTATCCATGATCTGCGACTGATCTGTTACGCTAAATGCATCTTCATCATTTCCAAAACGCTTCAAAAGCAGCTCCGTCAGCGCCTTCTCGGCAGGATCCAGAGTACTTTCATCCGTTGCCGATACCAGAAACTGTGTCACATCCAGAATATTATCTGGCATTCTTGTCATTGTAGAAAACGGAATATAACCTTCCAGTTCCACCGAACTGTCCGAATCATCATCCGAGCTGCTACTCATCATACCTGTATTTCCAGTAAGCGAAGAACTGCTTTTTTCACTCAAAACACCGATGATCTGAAAACTTTTTCCATTCAGGGAAATCGTCTCTCCTGTTACATCTGCCCTGCCCATCAGTTCCACCGCTGTATCATAAGTCAGAACGACCACATACGTATGGTTTTCCACATCCGCATTCATCAGAAAACGTCCATATCCTGTCTCCATCTCCTGAATCTGCGCATAACTTCCGGTCGTTCCGATCAATGTCATACTGTCACTTGTGTAACCGTTTTTTGCAGTGACACTTGTTCTGGAAAGCGGTGCAACTGACGCAATCTCATCCGGTTCAGCAAAATCCGACATTTCTGAAAGCCGCAGTGGATTTTCTTTGTCATCACTGATTGTTACCGTAAGATAACTCGAACCCATCCCGGAAATCTCATCGGTAACGGAAGTTGTTGCCCCGTCTGCAATCGAAACGAGTACGATCAGGGCGACCACTCCGATGATGATACCAAGCATTGTAAGGAAAGTGCGGAGCCGGTTTACGGTAACGGCATGCCATGCCATTTTTACAGACTGTAAAAACATATGCTCACCACCTTACATTCCCGGTCCGCCGGAACCGCCTCCGCCAGGGCCTCCTCCGGGATTGCCGCCACCAGAACTGTTTCCACTAAAGTCACCGCCGCCCGGCATATTTCCGCCCATGCTGTTCTTTCCGTCTCCGCCCATATCCGGCATGCCGCTGTTACTGCTGCCTGTGGAATTTCCGTCAGAACGCATATAGTAGACAGTCTCGCCTTCGCTCAGGCCACTGGTGATCTCTACTGTATTTCCATCAGTAAGTCCGGTCTCGATTTCTACTTCTCCGGAAAGTGTTCCGTCTTCTGATTTTTCTGTGTAAACGAACGTCCGGTCTCCCTGTTCCTGTAATGCATTCATCGGAAGTGTCAAAA
>CAKROE010000059.1 GCA_934371915.1 uncultured Blautia sp.
GAATGTGCAGACATGCACACTCCTGCGCTTTCATCTCGGTAATTGAATTGCCGAGGATTCCCACTTATTGTCCTAAATATTCCTTGCTTGATGCCATATTTCCTCCTCAAATCCCGATCTAATATTCTAAGCTTTCATTTTTCAAAAGAAAATATTTCATCCCCATGATGACAAATCCCTCATCATTTCTCCATGGTTTCTTACTTCCATTGACTATGACAATTTTCTTGAAAGAATCTGGTATATTACGCAAAGATTTAAACTCCTGTGTTTGTTTTTCTTCTGAAGACATGTCATACGCAACCTGAATATAATACCTTTGATTTCCCTGATTTACCACAAAGTCAACTTCCAGTTGCTTGCGAACACGTTTACCATTTTTATCCTTATCAAAAATGTCCACAACACCCACATCAACATTGTATCCGCGAATTTTCAACTCATTATATACAATATTTTCCATAATTTGAGTAGGCTCCTGCTGTCTGAAATTCAGCCGGGCATTTCTCAGCCCCAGATCCGTAAAATAATATTTCAGGTTTGCGCCAATATACTTTCTCCCTTTGATATCGTATCGGTTTGCCTTGGAAATTAAAAAAGCTTCTGTCAGATATTCGATATGATTCGAGATTGTTTTGTTTGTATAGGTCATTTGACGTTCACTGGCAAAAGTATTAGCTATCTTTGACGGATTGGTTGGAGCACCAATAGATGAAGCAAGTACATCAACCAGAATACCAATCTCATCCACATTCTGTATCTTGTTTCTTTCAATAACATCTTTCAAATAAACATTTGTAAATATATTTTTCAGATACTCCGCTTTTTGTCGTTCAGTCTGAAACTCTACAAGCTGTGGCAGGCCTCCGTACGTCATATAATCGTCCCAGGCATCATCATAATCCCCATCATAGACTGAATAAAATTCTGCAAAAGAGAGCGGATAAATTCTGACTTCATCACCTCTTCCTCGAAATTCAGTCACTATATCACTGGAAAGAAACTTTGAATTGCTTCCTGTCACATATACATCTATATTATTCATGCGAAGCAGACTGTTTAACACTTCTTCAAATCGTGGCATGAACTGTACTTCATCCAAAAGCACATAATATTTTTTTTGATCTTTTATTCTATCCTTAATATACCGGAAGCACACCTTAGGATCTCTTAATTCTTCATTTTCGATACCATCCAGAGCAATCTCAATGATATGATCTGCATCGACACCATTCTCCATTAAATATCTTTTATATATATGAAATAATAAAAAGGATTTTCCGCATCTTCGAATACCTGTAATTACTTTTATCATTCCGTTATCTTTTCGTTGAATCAGCTGTTGCAAGTAAGTTTCTCTCTTAACCTCCACAATACCGCTCCTTTTTTTTGTTTATTTGCACACTTTTTAGTAATCATATTTTATCATAAAGTTATTTTCACTTCAATGGTCATTCCTATTTTATGTGCATTATCACAATTTTATGACATGTCCTGCATCCCCGTCTAAATGAAGATATGTTACATTCTTTTTTTCTATTAATGGACGAAATTCTTCCTGTGCAAGTATCCGAAATTCATGACCTTTTTGTATCATTTCAGAACTCAATTCAACTAACGGATTCACATCACCTCTTGTTCCAACTGCAACTGCGGTAATTTTCATAAGCCAGCCTCCTTAGCCAAATCTCGATTGAAGTTTCAGATTGCACTTATCTCCTCACAGGGTATCCTCAGGTCTGAATTTAGTTAACTTAAATCGTACTAACACCCCATAAGTCATCTACAAATAGAAAAATAAAGAGAATCCCCGATACTAACGTAATACCAATAAAATATATTACACAATTTCGAAGTTTCTCTTTATTATGAATAGTCTCTGACTCATACACCACGCAATCAAACTGTTTCCTGTTTATTCATGCACCCGAGCTCTCATTAGCTGTCCGCCCTAAATCACAATTGCGGCAATCCCTGCCAGCACTGCCGCGATCACAGCTATTCCAACAGTTCCCATAAACCATTTTTTACGTTTATCACCGGCAGTGATATATGGCTTGAATTCTTCAGTTCCCGGAATCGTCCATGCTTTCGTATGACCTACCCACCAGCCGTCAACAAGTAAACGATCCATGACATTCATCACTGACAGAATCACAAATAACTGCCAGAACCCGGTCAAGAAATCGCGTGCACCATTTATGCCATAGACGCACACAAGAACATACAGCACATATCCCGGAATGCACACGATCTTGAAAGTCTTGCTGTTTTTCCTGATTTTTTCATGTGTGGTAAGTCCCAGTTCCACACAACGATCCTGCACATTCTGATGGTAAAGATGCACCATTCCGACTGCACCGTTTCGAATCCCGATCACACAGATTCCTATCAGTAAAATACCCAGAATCAATCCTTCTAACAGCACCTGTCCTATCATATTTCTTTTCCCCCATCCTTCTTATCTTTCTGGCTGTTCATCTTATTTTCGTGCAACAAGATGTGCACGGAAACCTTTCTGTTTCTCCATCGTCAATACCTTAAAACCTGCTTTTTCTGCCATAGCAGTAAATTCGGATACTTTACATATCTTCACATCGCCGTGTCCAAACAGATTCGCCAGCGGCATTTCCAGATGATTCATCAGCCAGACTACAAAATCAGACGATGTATAATCACGTAAAATCAGACGGCCGCCTTTTCTCAGAACACGATATGCGCTGTTAAAAAATGCCTGTGGATTCGGATAATGGTGGAAACTATTAGAACAGATGACCGCATCAAAAGATGCTTCTTCAAAAGGAAGATTCTCACTGTCTCCTACAACAAATTCTGTATTGGAAAGGTTCTTATCCTGAGCCACCTGGATCATCCCCGGTGTGAGGTCAAGTCCCACATAATGTTTGTCCGGATATTTCTCATGAAGCAGCTGGATCATTGGTCCCGTTCCACAGCCGCAGTCAAGTACATCATGGAATTTTTCTCTTTCCAATTCTGCCAGAATCGGCGGATAATCATCTTTGCACATTTCATAAATACCCGCGTGTCCACTATCGTAAACTTTCGCAGCCTGCGTGAATTCTTTGATAGAAAGCTGTTTGTATTTTTCCGGTGTCATAACGTTTCCCCCTTCATATGATTTATTGGTTAGGTCTTTCTAACTAACATATCATAATGTCCTGGAAAAGTCAAAAACAGAACACCGCTTTTCAAAATTTCGAAAATTTTCGATTTATTTTCTTCCGTAAATGATTCCCATGCCGCTTATCATCCATGGTGCTGTTACAAAGCCCGGAATAAAATCCAGCTTCTTTTCCAGATTTCCTATGTAATGTACTTCTGAAATTCCTTCTGCTTTCAATTCACGGACAAACTGCTCCATATCTCCATACAATGCTTTCTGTGAAAACATATCCTGAAAAGAAAAAACGCCGCCTTTTTTTACTACTCTGAGTGCTTCTTTTACGACGTCTCGTTTATCTTTTGCAGTGCGTACTTCATGAAAAACAAAATTGCTCACTGCGGCATCAAATGTTTCATCTGCAAAATCAAGTTTTGCAGCGTCCCCTTTCTGGAAAGAAATACGATCTGAAACGCCTTCTATGCGTGCATTCTTCTCGCACTGTTCTTTCGCATAACTCCACTCAACGCCCCAGTAATCCATTGCTGTGATCTGTGCTTTCGGAAAAGCTTTCGCGCAGCGTACAGTAAGTGCAGCAGCTCCGCAGCCGATATCGAGAAGTCTGCCTTCACCGTTCCAGTCAAGATGTTTTACAAGATGTTCATGCACTCCTGCCATCATATTTCCTTTTCCGAATGCAAACGTCTCGTGGCAGATCAGCATATAAACAGCCTCGGCAAGTACCAGAACACCGATTACTCCTGCAATGATCGCAATCACCGGTTTATGGAATGCCGCCTGCGCGATTGCAGCGATCGCTCCGAGGATAATCGCTCCTCCAAACAGCATGTACAGAGCTTTTTCAGGTACCCAGTTCCCATAATTTGTTTTTTCCTTCATTTTTCTTTCCTCCTTGCAGATAAAATATGAGAACATAACAAATCCGAAAAAAATTATGTTTTGCAATAGAAAAAGCCTACCGCATCATCTGCGATAGACTTCTTTTTGTTCCATCAGATATTTAATTAATGCCATCGTTCCCGCATCCGCGTGAATACCGATTTCTCTTGCAAGCCTTATTCTTTCTTCCACAGTATAATCTCCTTTGATCAACTCCATATATCCCTGAAGCCTCATGGAAACCAAAATCCTGATAAGTTCTGCATCCGGGCTGTTTCCCATAAATTTAGAAAAATAACTGGTAAATGCCGCCCGCATCTGCATGTCGATCTGACTTTTAAATCCTTCATACCGGCTGCCTTGCAGATATCCCGTAGATTGGCTTTGGCATAGCCTTTTTCAAGAAATTCTGCTTTACCGGATTCAATTAATTTTTGTTCGGTTTGTTTTCTGCGCTCATCGTTCATAACATTAGTTATGTTAGCATATGTTAACTATTTTGTCAATTTCCGTGTTCTTATTTTCTTATCGGATAAAGTGTGTGGCTACTCTTTCTTCTTTTTCAGGAAGACCAAACTGCTCTTTGCCAAGTGCAATACATCCGCGGATAGCTTTATTTCCGACTGTCACTGTTTCCACATCGACTCCGTTTTCTTTAAAAACTTTCTCCATCTCCCTCAGGGCGATCGATGTATTTCCGTTTGATTTCGGACTTCCGTTTATCATAAGTACTTTTAAATTTTCTTTCATAATTATATTTCTCCTGTCTGTACTTTTTAGCATCCAAATAACTTTGCTGTTTTTTCCATACGTTCCGCTATCGGCACACCAAACGGACAACGTGCTTCACATGCCTGACATCCGATACATTCAGATGCTTTGTGCTCCAGCAATTCATAATGCGACTGAACCGTTGCCGGAACTTCCGGCTGCATCGTCGCAAGATCATAAAATTTATTGATCATTGCAATATCCAGATTGGATACGCATGGTTTGCAGTGGCCACAGTATGTACACTCGCCTCTGTAAGAATGAAACGGTGCACTGGCAATCACTGATGCATAATCTTTTTCCTCTTCGGATGCATTTTCATATGCAACTGCCTGATCCACCTGTTCTTTTGTGTCATAACCACACATGATCGAACAGACTGCCGGACGTGTCAGGGCATAATGAATACACTGTACCGGTGTCAGGCTTACTCCGAATGGGGAGCGTTTTTCATCAAAAAGTCTTCCGCCGGCAAAACCTTTCATTACTGTAATTCCCACATCATTCTGTTCACAGACTTTGTACAGACGTGCACGATCCGGATCTGTTCCTTTCAGATTTTCATCAAATTCCTCTGCAAACATCGTATCAATATTTTCGCTCGCAGGAAGCATGTCAAATGCCGGATTGATGCTGAAAAGAATCATTTCCACATAACCGGATTCTGCCGCCTTAACCGCTACTTTCGGGTTGTGAGAACTCATACCGATATGACGGATCACTCCGTTTTTCTTTAATTCCATCACATAATCCAGATATTCCGAATGCTGGATCTGCTCCCATTCCTCTTCTGAATCCACATAATGAATCATTCCAAGATCAATATAATCCGTCTGCAGCCTCTTCAGAAGATCTTCAAAAGCCGGACGCACATATTTCATATCTCTGGTGCGGAAATACTGCTCATCTTTCCATGTAGAACCAATATGTCCCTGAATAAACCATTTCGAGCGGTTTTCTTTGATTCCCTCACCGATAATATTTCTTGATTTCGGATCTGCCATCCAGCAGTCCAGAATGTTGATTCCCTTTGATGAAGCATAACGAATCAGTTCAATGCTTTCTTCTTCCGGATGACGTTCCAGCCACTCACCGCCAAAACCAATTTCGCTTACCTCTAATTCAGTTTTTCCCAATCTGCGTGTTTTCATTATTTTCCCTCCGATAAATATAATCATCCCATTTTCACACGAAATATCAAACATTTCTACAACAGTATAACATAAGCTTTTCTGAATGATAATCGTCTTAAAAAATTTCATGGATTTTTTATATCTCTTGACAGTTTGGTTAGTTTTGGCTAATCTGTGTTTATAAAAGAAATTATATTCTGTCGGAGGTGACAATTCTATGAGTTCAACAATTCTGAAACTCATGCTACTGCTTGGAATCGTCGGTCATGCATGTAATATGTACTGATTCCCATGCGCTCTGCCATCCTTGGAGCTTTTTCCCTGTTTCTTCAGTTTCTTGGGTATTTCTCACTGAGTGCCTACATGTATGGACGTTCCAGACTTTACGGCTCCATCCTGTTTGTATCGATCGCATTTTTTATTGTCCTCGGTACTGCACATCACGTAAAATATGCCCTGACGGAATATGTATTTCTCAAACTCGGCCGCGATACAAAAGCGCACGGTCTGATGCTTGATCTTTTTAACAGTGCACCGATCACAAAAAGCTGCTATCTCGCCTATCTCCTGTTTGTTATTACGCTGATCGTAGCTATCGTTACCGGTACCGCATCATTCCCAATTTGGGCTGTCATTTTTACCATATTGCCGATATTTATCCTTCTGTTTCCATTTCGGATCATCGGTACTTTACATATCGCCGCGATGGCTTCCATGCTGGTCTGGATGATCCTGATATAAGAAAATCCGGGGGAAATCCCCCGGATCTTTTTTTACCCGTTTACAACTATTTTGTATTCAGTTTCCACTCGGCAGATGCCGTCTGCAGGTTTACGAGTCTTGCATAAAGACCATTTTTCTTCATCAGTTCAGCGTGTGTTCCACGCTCTGCAGCAACATCTCCGTCGAGCACAATGATCCGGTCGGCATTCTCAACAGTTCTCATTCTATGAACAAGTTCATATGGATTTTTCATAAGCCCTCCTGTTATTTAGACAATCTTCGAAATTCCAGCGGCGAAACACCATATGTCTCCGCAAACACACGTGCAAATTTTCCCTGATTTTCATATCCGACACTGTTTGCCACCTCAATCACTTTCAGGTTTGTCGATTCCAGAAGCTCTGCGGCTTTCTCCATTCGTTTCTTTCGAAAATACGCCAGATAACTTTCTCCCAGAATTCCTTTCACATACAACTTAAAGCTGCTCTCACTGATGCCAAAACGATCTGCCATCTCTTTCGCCGTGATGCGCCTTGAAAGATCCTGCATAATCAATGTTTCTGCTTCTTTCACAATTGCGATCTGTGATCTGGTAAAACAGGTGTTTATCTCGCTTTCACATGGCATCGCCATCAGTTCATGCAGCAGTCTCACAGAAAAATAACGCAGCATCCCCATTTCCGGTTCGTCTTTCATCTCCCATACTTTTTTTACCAGTTCTAAGACTGCATCATTCATCCGGTGCAGATAAAGACCGTTCTTTCCGCAAAATATTTCTGCAATATGCTCCGTGTGGATTCCCATTTGTGACAGTAAATCCTGCTCCCCTGCTGCTCTGATGCACTTCCTGTCAATATGGATCTGAATCCCTTCATACAGTCTTCCCGGATAATAAAAATCCTTGGTCGGAAGAAAAGTACTGACACAGATCTGTTTTTCTTTGACGATGGTGTAACGGTTTCCGGCAAGCGATACATCGCATCTGCCATCCAGGCAGAAATTCAGTATCAGCATCTCATCAGAATATCGCGAACTGTCCCCTTTCGTCCAGCTGTCTGTGTAGATCTGATTGAAAGAAATACTGATGCCGGGTGCCAGAATATAAATATCCACTATGCCTTCGTTTTCTTTTTTACAAAATGAAAAATGTGTCTGATTTTCGTTATTCATGCCCCTATCTTAGCATCCTGTCTTAAAGTTTACAATGCTGTTGCATAAAATAATTTGCTAAAAGGATTCAAACTACATGAATGGATTTTACATATCTTATATAGTCTGCTAACATTCAAATAAATCAGGTGTAGCTAACCAATTACTATTTGGATTGGAGGAAACTAAAATGGAAAAACTGATGCTTTCCGAAGCAAGACCGGGAACTACATATTCTGTCCTGGAGATTAAAGATGAAGCACGTCTGATCAACCGTTTATCCTCAATGGGAATTCTGTGTGGAAGTCGTCTGGAAATCTGTCAGAATAACAAAAAGCAACCCGTGTTGGTTTTTGTACGTGACACACTAGTTGCAATTGGACGTGAAGAAAGTAAAAAAATTTTTATAGGAGGTTCCAGAAATGAATAAGACACCTGTTATCGCATTACTCGGACAGCCAAACTCCGGTAAATCTACGATTTTTAATATGATGACCGGTTCTCATCAGCATGTAGGAAACTGGCACGGCAAAACCGTCGATCAGAAAGAGGGGGAATTCAGATATAACGGAAAGCAGATAATTCTGGCTGACCTTCCGGGAAGTTACTCTCTTTCCGCCGGATCTGATGAAGAGATCATTACAAAAGACTACATCACTTCTGGAAATGCAGACCTTGTTCTTGTCATGGCAGACGCTTCACAGTTAAAAAGGAGCCTGTACATGCTGGCTGATTTTGTCGGAACAAAGGTTCCCGCTGTTCTGATTCTGAATATGATGGATGTGGCACAGGGACAGGGAATTACCATCGACGTAAATAAACTTTCTGAAAAGCTCGGCATTCCGGTCGTCCCTATGTCTGCGATCCGAAAAAAGGATTATCAGACTCTGTATGCCGTAATTGAAAGAAGTCTTAATCAAAAACCAGTAATTCAAAGCAGCTCACTCTCTTCTGCCAGAGAAAAAATGCAGTTTATCGACACCCTTCTGGACGGGGTCCTGACTACATCAAAAACAGCCAAAAAAGCTTTTACAAATTTTGATAAGAAAGCTCTTTCGCCAGTCAGAGGAAAACTGATGGCATTTGGTATCATCCTCGGGATTTTTCTTCTTGCCATGATTTTTGCCGGTGTCATTTCCGGTATTGCCTCTGCAATTCTCGTTCCTGCAGCCGCGGCACTCCACTCCGTATTTGAAAATCTTGGTGTGCACGCACTTCTGATCTCGCTGGTCTGTGATGTGCTTGCCAATGTTCTCTATTTCGCACTGATGATGGCATCTTTTGTGCTCGGTATCACACTCGGATTCAATCTCATGGAAGAAACCGGCTATCTTGCACGTATTTCTTTCTTGTTTGACCACACCATGTCCAAAGTAGGTTTGCAGGGCAAAACGATCATGCCGTTTTTTATGGGTCTTGGCTGCACGATTGCCGGAACTACCGGTACACGTGTCGTCGATAACTGGGGACAGCGTGTACTTGCTATTGCAATGTCATGGGCTGTTCCGTGTGCAGCAACCTTGTCGGTCGTTCCGACGATCGCCATTGCACTCTTTGGCAGTACCGGCGGATTTCTGGTCATCGTGTCCATCTTTTTATTTATGTTTCTGATGATGTGGGTCGTATACCGGATCTTCGGTGATTCCCTTTCTCCGAAGTCCGAGCGGGTAGGTCTGATCATGGAACTTCCGCCATATCACAAACCGGATTTTCGTAATATCCTGTATGTGACTTTCCAGCGTACTTTTGATATTTTCTGCCGCGCCTTACGTGTAATCTCAATTGTGTCTATTGTATTTTTTGCACTGACTTATGGTTTCGGCGGAAATGCAGAGTCCAGTATTCTGTATAGATTTGGAAAAATCATCGAACCGGTAACTATGTTTTTCGGACTGAAATGGCAGGCTTTCCTTGCTTTTTGCGCATCTGCAATTTCAAAAGAATCGCTGCTTGGAGTATTAAATACCTTATACGGTGCAGGTGGAAGCCTTGTCAGCTCTACCTTCGGCGCCAAAGTAGCCGGCAGTGCCTCCGGCATTTCCGAAATCTTATCTGCAAACTTTACCCAGGCACAGGGACTTGCCTTTATCTTTGCAATCAGTTTTAACATGCCATGCGTCAGCGCACTCGCAGCTACCGCACGCGAAACCCATTCTGTAAAATGGACTGCAAAGATCGGCGCATTTTATACTGTGGCGGCATTAATCGTGTCCTGCATTGTATATCACATCGGACTGCTTGTATTCTGAAAATGGGGCTGTCTATTTCCCGACAGCCCTTTCTTTGTGGTTCTATTTTTCAGATTCCGTATTTTTTGAGATCTACTTTGCCATTGACCACTTCTACACCGTCTGCTTCCAGAAGTTTTGCCTGTGCGCCGCCTCCTCCGAATGCAAAGGCTCCGGCAAGTTCTCCCTTCGAATTGACTACCCGGAAACACGGGATATGCTCCGGATCCGGATTTTTGTGCAGGGCATTTCCAACTGCCCGTGACATTTTGGGATTCCCTGCCATTTCTGCAACTTTGCCATATGTTGCAACATGACCTTTTGGGATTCGTTTTACTGCCTCATAGATTCGCTTCGTCGGACTGTCTGTGATCAGATCATAACTTTCGGCAATCATTCTCTTGATGTCTTTATCCGGTATGCTTCCATCCAGTATGATCGTATTCCAGTGTTCTTTATTCTGGTGGTATCCAGCTGTCACAGACTCATATGCGGATCGCCAGAAATCACGCCATTCCGGGTCTGCTTTTACATTCAGGTTAATATATCCGTTGCGTTCATAAATCCAGAGGAAAGCCTTTTTGCTTCCTTTTACCCTTATCAGCTGCCAGTTCGGATCATGGAAAGGTTTTTCTTCGTATACATTTTTAAATGACAGGCCGAACTTTAATGCTTCTTCACGCGTTTTCATATACAGAACACTTCCTTATTTCTGCAATTTTCATAGCTTATTTCTCCTTTATCAGCGCCTCCGCCAATGTTATAAATTCCTCCGCAACATCCTTCCAGTTTCTCTCTGTCATATCCGGGACAGATGCCAGTAACTTTACGGGTTTGTCTTTTTCTCCGATCATCAGTTCTCTGAGTTCATGATCCAGTATCTCATCATCGATCTGCTTCCATCTGGAATTTTCTTCTTCACTCAGATCACCCAGACCAAATTTCTCCAAAATACAGTCCATTATTTTGCTTTCGATTTTATAATACTCTGGCAGATGTACTTTTACCGGTCTGATAATATCCGCAATATATGCCTCACTCGCATCATGCAGAAGACATGCAAGCTGTATTCTCTTCGACCATCCTCTTGCCCTTGCTTCTTTCATACAGTTTATCGAATGCTGTCCGACGGAATAAAAATATTTTAAATGTCCTCCTCCACGACATAACAGACTCAGTGCATGCGCAAGATCTTCCAGTGATACATCCTCACTGTTCATATGCATAGGGTCAAACTTTTTCCCGGAAAATGTGTTCATCACACTCATATCTTTCCAACTCCATTCTCATCTCTTCCAGACGATGTAATGCCCCATCCAGCGTCTCTTTTTCATCATCACTTCTGTTCTCCCACAGGTTACCACGATTTCTTTATTCGGGTCAATACCCCTGTGAATTCTACTGCAAACGGCTTAATTTTCATTACAAATATCTCCTCTCATCCAAAAAGAGAACCTTCTCTGCCCGATGGCAGGGAAGATTCTCTTTATTTATGCATTATCATAATTTCTGTTATAAATCAACAGATTTCAGAAAACGATCAGATTGCAAGAAGATTTTTGATTGCTTCCATATATATGAGTACAGCTTCTTCCATTCCTGATTCAAGAATAAACTCATCTGCACCATGGATGCGGTAATCAATTCCCGGCATTTCCGGTCCGAATGCGATGATGTTCTTAAGTGATTTCGCATAAGTGCCACCACCGATAACCATCGGTTTGTTTTCAGTATCACCTGTTACATCGACATACGCTTTGTACAGGGCATTTACAAGAGGAGACTCTCTCGGGAAGAACAGGGAATCACCGATTTCCTGGATCTCAATATGTCCATTCTCATCTTCCAGTCTGTCTTCGCACATCTTACGTACTTCTTCAGATTTTAAGGTTACCGGCACACGGATGTCGATTGTAGCAGAGAGCACACCGTCTTCTGTCTTGACAATACCATTGCACAAAGTCAGTTCGCCATATTCATCCTCAAATTTAAGTCCCAGACCTGAACCATCGCAGGCAGTACCAATATGTTCATTATAGAAGTTCACAAAGTCATCTTCAAAGCCGGCTTTTGCAAGACATTCAAATGTCACTCCTGCTGCATTGACACCAAGAGTCGGTGTGCTGGCATGTGCCGGAACGCCTTTTGCATAAATGCTGATCTCGCCATTTTCTTCTGTTACTTTGTATTCCTGAAGTTTCGTCTCAGCAAACGCTGCCTCCAGTTTTTCTTTCAGTCCTGCTTCTGCCGGAACTACGGTATTACAGGTGTCACACACAGCGTTGGAAACAAAACCACCGTTCATGGAAATAATCTTTGTGTTTTTGGAATATGCCATCATTCTCATCTGGCCCTTTTCACCATGGATACATGGGAAGTTTGCATCCGGTGTAAAACCACAGGATAATTCCTCTTCCACTTCATTATAATGTTCCATACATTTTGATCCGGTTTCCTCATTACATCCCATGATCAGGCGGACTCTTTTATTTAATTTCACCCCGGAATCACGTACGAGTTTCATTGCATAAAGTGCCTCGAGAATCGGTCCCTTATCATCTGTTGTTCCACGTCCGTAAATATGATCTCCATCACGTGTAAGAGTAAATGGATCATATGTCCAGTCACCGCCTACCGGTACAATATCAAGATGTCCGGCGATACCAACAATTTCCTCGCCTTCCCCCATCTCAGCATAACCGCAGTAGTTATCAAGATTCACCGTTTTGAAACCAAGCTCATCTGCAATCTTCAGTGCTTCTTCGAGAACCTTCGCCGGTCCCTCGCCAAACGGCATTCCCTCTGCCGGTGTACCAAGCTGCGAATCAATCGCAACCAGTCTGCCCATATTTTTAATAATTTCGTCTGATAATCCGTGAATTTCTTCTTTGATACTCATTATCATTTCCTCCAGATAATATTCTCCTGCCAGAAACCATATATTCTGCAGTCTCTCTTAAATATACACTCTTTTGAGTTACATCACAAGTGTTTCCAGCTTTTCAAATACCATATCGGTGTACATCTGCTTGATTTCATGACGCTCCAGTCCTGTAACCTCTGCATGTACTTCAAAAGTATTTACTTTATCTCTTACCCGAATACAAAAATATACAACTCCCTGCACACTGTCTGCATTATTTGGATCAATATTGCCGGTCGTCCCTGTTATTCCGACAGCAATATCCGTATGCAGCTTTTCCTGTACTGTTTTTGCCATTGCCTCTGCACATTCTTTGGAATATACCCCGTACTTTTGTATAATTTCTTTCTCAACACCAATAAAGATTTTGGTCTCATTCAGATATGTGACGTAGCCTCCCGGAAAAATTGCGGATGCACCTTCTGTATCTGTAATCGTGGATGCAATCATACCGGATGTGCAGCTTTCCATCGTAGAAATCGTTGTATGTGTATCAATCAGTTTTTTAATGATACTGTTTTTTTCTGTCTGCTCCATACTCTTCATCTCCAAATCGAATTGCTGCCTTTATCCTAACAGATATTACTCATCCAATCAATTCCTTTTCCACGTTTTCAAAACCGATGCGCTCTATTGTTTCTGCAAAACGTTCCCCTTTATTTCCATGATCCCTGAAAAAAAGAATCGCTTTTTCAACGACATCAAGTGCTTCTTCTCTGGAAGTAAAAATTTTGCCGAGTGC
>CAKROE010000060.1 GCA_934371915.1 uncultured Blautia sp.
GGGACAGGTGTTAAAACAGCGGGGACTTGCGGTGGCGTTTGCCATTTTTACCATATTTGCATCTTTTGGAATCGGCTGTGCAACACAGGTGAATGCAATTGCAACGGTCTGTCAGGAAAATCTTCACATTCCTCCGGCAGCGGTAGGAATTGCAGTAGCTGTACTGACTGCGTTGGTTATTTTCGGAGGAATCAAAGCAATCGCAAATGTCTGTGAAAAACTGGTTCCGTTTATGGCTGCATTCTATGTAGTTGGCTGTTTTATCATTTTGTGCATCAACTATGACTTTATTGTACCGGCAGTTGTGACAATCTGTAAGATGGCATTTACACCGGGAGCAGCGGCAGGCGGACTGGTAGGACGCGGAATTATGATGGCAATGCAGTATGGAATTGCAAGAGGACTTTTTTCAAACGAGTCCGGTATGGGTTCTGCACCAATCGCAGCGGCAGCAGCACAGACGAGAAATCCGGTTCGTCAGGCACTGGTTTCCAGTACCGGTACATTCTGGGATACTGTTGTTGTATGTCTGATGACAGGACTGGTACTTGTCACCAGTATTATGAAAAATCCGACAATCGATATGGGACAGATTACAAACGGCGGTGTTCTGACTACACTGGCATTTCAGCAGATTCCGGTTCTCGGCCCGGTCATCCTTGTGGTTGGTATTATTTCCTTTGCATATTCTACTGTGCTTGGATGGGCATATTACGGAGAACGCTGTGTGGAATATTTTGCCGGAAGAAAAGGACTTGTACCGTATCGAATCCTTTACATAGCAGTAGCAGTGATCGCACCGGTTATTTCGCTGAATCTTGTCTGGACGATCGCGGATATTCTGAATGCACTGATGGCACTTCCGAACCTTGTGGCGGTATTGCTTCTGTCGAATGTGATCGTGGCGGAGACGAAAAAATATATCAATAATCTGGATGCCAAAGACGATACTGAGATTGAAATCATTGACCGTTAAAAGATTAAGCGCTAATATAATAATGCAACAGCAAACAGTCTGTGTGAAGCAGGCTGTTTTTGCTGCAAAAATAACAGATAAGAAACAGGAGAAAAGAATGGCAGAAGAGCACGGAATGAAAGTGATTGCAAGAATCCACAATGATTTCCCGACAAAGTTTGGGATTCCTCATCAGAGTAATCGGCTGGATGCATTGAAAGCAACAATCGTATTTGAGCCGGAATACCGGGTGCCGGAAGCATTTCGCGGACTGGAAGAATATGATTATATCTGGCTGATCTGGCAGTTTTCCGAGGCAGTACGCGAGAACTGGTCGCCGACTGTACGGCCACCGAGACTTGGCGGGAATACACGCATGGGAGTGTTTGCCACGAGATCACCGTTTCGTCCGAACAGCCTTGGGCTGTCTTCTGTGCGTCTTGAAAAAATAGAACTGCATCCGGAGCTGGGACCGGTTCTTCATATTTCAGGTGCGGATCTTATGAACGGTACGCCAATCTATGATATCAAACCATATCTTCCTTATGCAGACAGCCACCCGGAAGTGAGAGGCGGTTTTACGGATAAGATAGAAGATTATCGGCTTGAAGTGGAATTTCCGGAAACACTGACAGAGAAAGTACCGGCAGAGCAGAGAGAAGCTTTGATGGAAGTACTTGCCAACGATCCGCGTCCCCGTTATCAGAACAAATCGGATAAGGTTTACGGGCTGGCATACGGCAGCAATGACATTCACTTTACGGTCAGAGAAAAGAAGCTTACAGTTTGTGATGTAACAGAATTAAAAGAATCCTTTGACAAACAAAACAATATATGATAGTATTTTTATATGTAGTTAGCACAAGCTAACAGATGAGAACATTAAGCGGAACTATGTGTCCGCTTTACTTTTAAAGCGTAAGTTAGTTAAAGATAACAAAAGGAGAGTGAATCTATGAGTATCGTAATCGTAGGCGGAAATGAACGTATGGTATGTCAGTATGAGGATATCTGCAAAGGATATGGATGTAAGGCAAAAGTATTTGCAAAAGAAAAAGGAGCCATGAAGAAAAAAATCGGTGCACCGGATCTTCTGATTTTGTTTACAAGTACGGTTTCTCATAAAATGGTAAACTGTGCAGTGGAGGAAGCAAAGAAAAAATCTATACCGGTATGCAGATGTCACACAAGCAGCGCATCCGCTCTTGAGAACATTCTTCGTGAATATTGTGCATAAAAAGCGAATTTTTATGTAATATTATAAAGAAACACTTGCAAAAACCCGAGGTTTTCAATAAAATAAGAGACAGATTTTCTGACTGAAAAGAGAAAACAGAAGGGTGATAAGTATTATTATGAAAAAAGTGGTAAAATTCGGAGGAAGCTCTCTGGCCAATGCAGAACAGTTTCAGAAGGTCGGAGATATCATCAGAAGCGATGAGAGCAGACGTTATGTGGTACCGTCCGCACCGGGAAAGAGATTTTCCGCAGACACAAAAGTAACTGATCTTCTGTATACATGCTATGCTAAAGCAGAAGCAGGAGAGGATTTCACAGATGTTCTTACGGAAATTAAAGGACGTTTTTATGAGATCATCAAAGGCTTGAATCTTGACCTGTCTCTTGAGGAGGAGTTCAGACAGATTGAAGCAGATTTTAAGGCACATGCAGGCAATGAATATGCAGCATCCCGTGGAGAATTTCTGAACGGTAAAGTAATGGCTGCATATCTTGGATATGAATTTATTGATTCTGCAACCGTGATCCGTTTTGATAAAAACGGAAATTTCGATGCAGACAAAACAGATAAACTTTTAAGCAAGCGCCTCCAGAAATGCGAGAGAGCAGTTATTCCGGGATTCTATGGTGGTATGGAAGACGGAACTGTAAAGACATTCTCCCGTGGCGGATCAGATGTTACCGGATCTCTGGTGGCAAAAGCCATCCATGCAGACATTTATGAGAACTGGACGGATGTTTCCGGATTCCTTGTTACAGATCCGAGAATCGTCGATAATCCGGCAGTGATCGAAACAATCACATACAGAGAACTTCGTGAGCTTTCTTATATGGGTGCGACCGTTCTTCATGAAGATGCGATCTTCCCGGTCCGTAAGGAAGGTATTCCGATCAACATTCGTAATACAAACCGTCCGGAAGATAAGGGAACCTTTATCGTAGAAAGCACCTGCCGCAAACCGAAATATGTGATCACAGGTATTGCAGGTAAGAAGGGCTTCTGTTCCATTAATATCGAAAAATCCATGATGAACAGTGAAATCGGATTTGGAAGAAAGATTCTTCAGGTATTTGAAGATCAGGGAATAAGTTTTGAACATGTTCCTTCCGGAATCGACACAATGACTGTTTACGTTCATCAGGATGAATTCGAAGAAAAAGAGCAGCAGGTAATTGCAGGTATTCACAGAGCTGTTCAGCCGGATTTCGTAGAGATGGAATCTGATCTGGCACTGATCGCAGTTGTTGGCCGTGGCATGAAATCCCAGAGAGGAACTGCAGGCCGTGTATTTTCAGCGCTGGCACATGCGCATGTCAATGTAAAAATGATCGATCAGGGATCCAGTGAGCTGAATATTATCATTGGTGTGGAAAACAGAGATTTTGAAACTGCTGTAAAAGCAATTTACGATATTTTTGTCCTGACACAGATGTAAGCAGGTAATATTTTCAGCTCTGATTCAGGAGGATAAAGCACATGGTTGAAAGACATATCAGATTAAATGAAACAGAAGACGTAAAAGAATTTGTGAATGAAGCCGCCAAATGTGATTTTGATATTGACATATCCTATAACAGAATTATCATTGATGCAAAATCCATTTTAGGTATTCTGAGCATGGATCTTACAAGGGAACTGACAGTAAGATGCTACGGAGAGAGCAAGAGATTCAATGAAGTAATGGCAAAATTTGCTGTAGCATAAGTGAAAATGCGTGGGCGCATATTCCGGAAACGGGTATGCGCCTTTTTGCATTGCATATCGAGGAGGCGCCGGTGGCGCGTCCGCTGATTACATTGCAGAGTGGGGAGGCGGAAACAGCATGGAAAAACCAATCGTCCGTATTTCGGTTCGAAATCTTGTAGAATTTATATTGCGAAATGGTGATCTGGTGAGCGGAAGCGGCACTTCGGATAAAGAGGCCATGCTGAAAGGAAGCAGGCTTCACCGCAAGATACAGAAACAGATGGGAAGCCACTACCAGCCTGAAGTTTCTCTGAAAAAAGATACAGAGTATGATGATCTGATCCTTCGCGTAGAAGGCAGGGCAGACGGGATTTTTTCGCAGGATGACCGATTTTGTATTGATGAGATCAAAGGTGTTTATAAGAAACTCGAACTTATGGAAGAACCGGTACTGGTGCATCGTGCGCAGGCACTGTGTTATGCATGGATCTATCTGGATGAGCATGAACTGGAAGAAATTGATGTACAGATGACTTATGCACATCTTGACACCGAAGTGGTCAAACGTTTTAAGGAAACACTTACCAGGGCGGAACTGAAACAATGGTATGAAGAACTTACCGACAGTTATCATAAGTGGCTGGCATATCAGATCGAATGGCGCAAAAAACGAAATGAATCAATGGAAAATCTGGAATTTCCATTTGCATACCGTAAGGGGCAGCGGGAGATGGTTTCAGGGATCTATCATGCCATTTCCTGTAAAGAACAGATTTTTATCCAGGCGCCGACCGGTGTAGGCAAGACCATGTCCGCGGTTTTTCCGGCAGTACGCGCAATCGGGCAGGGAATGGCGGAGACTGTTTTTTATCTGACGGCAAGGACGATCACGAGGACGGTAGCGCAGGATGCTTTTGAGATATTGCGTGACAGAGGTCTTCTGTTCAAAGTTGTTACGATCACGGCAAAAGAAAAACTCTGTTTCTGCGACAAGCCGGAATGTGATCCGGAAAAATGTCCTTATGCGAAAGGACATTATGACCGGATCAACGATGCAGTCTATGAACTCTGGACAACGGAACAGTCATTTGACAGAGAAACACTTCTTCGTCATGCGCAGAAGTGGCAGGTCTGTCCTTTTGAGATGAGCCTTGATCTGGCTGTCTGGATGGATGGTGTGATCTGCGACTATAATTATGTGTTTGATCCGAATGTCTGTCTGAAACGTTTCTTCGGGGAAAATGTATCTGGAAATTATCTCTTCCTGATTGATGAGGCACATAATCTGGTGGACAGGGGAAGAGAGATGTACAGTGCGTCTATCTGTCTGGATGATGTGATCGAGACCAGAAAATTTGTGAAACCCTACAGTCAGAAATTATGGAAAAAACTCGGCAAAGTTAAAAAACAGCTGGAAGAGCTGAAGCAGAACTGCGGTGAATGGAATGTACAGGAAAATGCCGGAGTACTGCCGATCAGCCTCCTAAGTGTGCAGGGGGAATTGGATCAGCTTCTTGAAGAGCCGCCATCACAGGAAGTTGTGGATGGAATCCTTGATTTTTATTTTGAAGTCAGAGACTTTTTGAATATTTCGGAACTGATAGATGATAATTATGTGGTTTATACTGCTTTTGGAGAAGACGGGAAATTTTATGAAAAACTTTTTTGTGTCAATCCCGCGGAAAATCTGCAGAAATGCCTGGATAAAGGAAACAGTACGGTGTTCTTTTCGGCAACCCTGCTTCCGCTGCAGTATTATCGAAAGATGCTGAGTACCAGAAACGAAAACTTCGGCATGTACGTGGAATCGCCTTTTGAACAGAAAAAGAGATGCCTTCTCATTTGTCGGGATGTCAGCAGCAAGTATACCCGGAGAGGATATGAGGAATACCGGAAGATCGCAGAATATATTGCAAAGATGAGCTGGCAGAAAAAGGGAAACTATATGGTGTTTTTTCCATCCTATCGCCTGATGGAAGATGTGTATCAGGTTTATCAGGATGAATTTTATGCATCGTGGGTACGGTGTATCAGCCAGCATGCATCAATGACGGAGCTGGAGCGAGAGGAGTTTCTGGAGGAATTTTCTGAAGAAAGTGATGAAACACTTGTAGGCTTCTGCGTTATGGGAGGAATTTTTTCAGAAGGAATCGATCTGATCGGCAACCGTCTGATCGGAGCTGCAGTGGTGGGAACAGGACTCCCGCAGGTGAACTGTGAACGCGAAATTCTGAAAGATTATTATGACGAAAAGGGCGAACAGGGATTTGACTATGCCTATCGTTATCCCGGGATGAATAAAGTTTTGCAGGCAGCGGGGCGCGTGATTCGAACAAAAGAAGACAACGGAACGATTCTTTTGATGGATGAGCGTTTCCTGAACCGTGATTACAGAGGGCTTTTTCCACGGGAATGGAACGATGTCGGTACATGTACACTTGGAAATGTGGAAAAATGTCTGGGTGAGTTCTGGAACCGTCCGGACGAAAAATGACAAAATATGTTAGCTTGACATAAAGAAAATATCAGGTATACTATGGACAATTACTATTTGAACGATAAATAAGGAGAAGCAGATGAAAACCGGAAACCGTTTGAAAAAATGGAAAATTTTGGCGGCAGGGCTTGCGTTTATAACGACGGCATCTGCAGCGACTGCACCGGTAGTGGCAGGCAGTCTTCTTTCTGTGACCGGGGAAGCTCAGATACGCCCGATCGAAGATGGATCAGGGAAATATATTTTAAAAAGTGATGGATATTACTGTCTGAAAGAAGACGGAAGTAAGGATACTGTTCCGGCAGTGCACTATTTTGATCATGTAAATATTGATGGAACAGTACTGGACGGATTTTATTATCATGATGAGACCGGATGTTTTCAGGCAGGAAGTTCCCACATGGTAAAAATCACGCAGCTTTCCTGTGCCCAAAATAGCGATGAAGATGTGGAGACAGTGGATTTTGACGGCTATTATATGGTAAATAATCTTGGAAAGCTGTCAGCAGCACCACAGGTTCGGTATATCAGCAATTATGTGATCGATAATACAACATATGACGGATATTATTATTTTGATGAGAATGGAAAGATGGTGACGGAAACAGGGACACATGATCTGGAAATGACATCGAACGGACAGATGTTTTCCGGAACGTATTATTTCGGAGGTCCGAATGGGGCGCTGCTTCAGGAAGCAGGTGTGACTGAGGATGGTTTTCCGGTGGATGCGACAGGTAAGGTGACCGGACTTGATGATCTTGGGATGGATACACTGGAGCCGCAGCTTACATCCATGTTGAGTGGATACGATGGTACGTGGAGCGTCTATGTCAAAGATCTTGATACGGATGAAGAAATTGTACTGAATGATACACAGATCTATTCTGCAAGCCTCATCAAAGCTTTTGTTATGGCGAAAACATATGAGGATATGGATACCGTTCTGGAACACGAAGCAGCCCTGATGAAAATGGACAAAGACAACGCAAAGGTGAAGGATAAGGTAGATACCCTTCTGTGGAACATGATCACAGTCAGTGACAATGAATCCTGTAATGAACTTGGAAGACTCCAGTCTGAAAAACATGATTTTCTGGATGGAGCAGAACTGGTAAATAAATATCTGGAAAAAGAAGGCTATACAGAAACTACATATCAAAACACGCTGCATCCTTCTTCATCCCAGAAGCTCAGTCTTGGCGGACATAATATGACGACTGTGAAGGATTGTGGAAAACTGCTCGAGCGGATATACAAAGGGGAATGCGTCAGCAGGGATGCTTCGGAGGAAATGTTGAATCTGCTTTCAAATCAGGAAAACACAACAAAGATCCCGGAGGGTGTTCCGGCGGATGTAAAGACAGCCAACAAAACCGGAGAAACGGATGAAGACCAGCATGATATTGCAATTGTCTATGGCCCGAAGACAACCTATATTTTGTGTGTGATGTCCGAGGACAGTGCCAATGCAATCGAAAATATCCGGTCAATCTCAAAAGTTGTTTACAATTATTTAAATCTGTAGGCAGTTATCGGGGCTGTCTGCGTTGATTTTTTATACAGAATCCTGTATAATAACGGATTGTATAAAATAGGTTTTTTGTATGCTGTCCTGAGAAAACACGGCAGCATCACATATTAAATTCAGGAGGAGAGAAATAAATGCGAGTCGATACGGATGACTTTGCCCGACCTTGTGGGGACGGGAAGAATCACCTTGTAGAAGTAGAGGAGATTTTAATTGAACCGGGAGCGGTAAATGCCCTTGAAGAAGCCATGTCAGAAGGCTTTCTGAAGGAATACATATCACCGCTTCTGATCTGTGACACAAATACCTGTAAGGCAACAGAAGAAATCATGGAAGATATTTATGACCGGTGTCAGGTCCTGGTGCTGGATGCGGATGATCTTAAGGCTGACCGACATGCAGTAAAGATTGTAGAGAACTATATGGATGAGGACATTGATCTGATCCTTGCGGTAGGTTCCGGTACGATCCATGACATCAGTCGTTATGTGGCTTCTCAGTACAAAATTCCTTTTGTTTCTGTGCCGACAGCAGCAAGTAGTGACGGATTCGTATCTACGACGGCAGTTATGACTTTCAACGGAATACAGGAAGAGGTGCCGGCAGCAGTGCCTGTAGCACTGTATGCGGACACGGATATATTTGCAAAGGCACCGGCTGAGCTTAATGCTGCCGGAGCAGCAGAAATTTCGGATGACAAAATATCCCTGTCCCTCATTGAAGAGGGTGATCCGGAAGCCTGTGAAAAACTGATGTATGCACTGATTAAATCCGGGTTTTCCGGTCAGGCAGAAGGAGAATGATATGAGAGTTGGAATGGGATATGATGTACACAAACTGACAGAAGGAAGGAAACTGATCCTCGGTGGTGTGGATATTCCGTGGGAAAAAGGCCTTCTGGGACATTCAGATGCGGATGTACTGATCCATGCGGTTATGGATGCCCTGCTTGGTGCTGCGGCACTTGGTGATATCGGGAAACATTTTCCGGATACAGATCCGGCATACAAGGGAATCTCAAGTGTGAAGCTTCTGGTGCATGTGGCCGGTCTTTTACGCGAGCATGGCTACGAAGTAGGAAACATCGATGCAACGATCATTGCCCAGAAACCAAAGATGGCACCGCATATCCCGCAGATGCGCAAAAATATGGCGGAAGCGCTTGGCATTCCGGAATCAAAGATCAATGTAAAGGCAACGACAGAAGAAGGCCTTGGATTTACCGGAAGCGGAGAGGGGATTTCTTCTCAGGCTATTTGCCTGCTTACCGAAATACAGAACTGATTCAGCTTAAAATAATATCGGAGGAAAGAGATATGAAGCTTTTTAATACAATGTCACGCAGAAAAGAGGAATTCGTACCGCTCGAAGAAGGTAAGGTACGGATGTATGTATGCGGACCGACAGTATATAATCTGATCCACATCGGAAATGCAAGACCGATGATCATTTTTGACACCGTACGCCGCTATCTGGAATACAAAGGTTACGAAGTAAATTATGTATCCAACTTTACAGACGTTGATGACAAGATCATCAAAAAGGCAATCGAGGAAGGTGTAAGCTCTGAAGAAATCTCACAGCGTTACATCGCAGAATGCAAGAAGGATATGGCCGGCATGAATGTAAAACCGGCAACGACACATCCGCTGGCAACACAGGAAATCGATGGAATGATCGATATGATCCAGACACTGATCGACAAGGGATATGCTTATCCGGTTGCTGATGGTACCGTATATTTCCGTGTAAAGAAATTCAAAGAATACGGCAAACTTTCTCATAAAAATCTGGATGATCTGCAGTCCGGTTTCCGTTCTCTGCAGGTATCCGGCGAAGACCAGAAAGAAGATCCACTGGATTTCGTACTCTGGAAACCGAAAAAAGAAGGGGAACCATTCTGGAAATCTCCATGGTGCGACGGAAGACCGGGATGGCACATCGAGTGCTCCGTTATGTCAAAGAAATACCTCGGAGAAGAAATCGATATCCATGCAGGTGGAGAAGATCTTGTTTTTCCACATCACGAAAATGAGATCGCACAGAGCGAATGCTGCAATGGAGTTCCTTTTGCAAAATACTGGATGCACAATGCATTCCTGAACATTGACAACCGTAAGATGTCCAAATCTCTCGGAAATTTCCGTACCGTCCGTCAGATCGGAGAGCAGTACGATTTGCAGGTGCTTCGTTTCTTTATGCTGAATGCTCATTACAGAAGTCCGCTTAATTTCAGTGCAGACCTGATGGAATCTTCTAAGAATGCACTGGAGCGAATCACGGATGCGGCTGCAAGACTTCGTGACCGTCAGGCAGCAGCTTCTGTACAGGAAGCGTCTGAGGATGAAAAGAAGATGATGCAGGAAGAAGCTGCGTTTGTAGCAAAATTTGAAGAAGCAATGGATGATGACTTCAATACAGCAGATGCACTTGCCGCAGTATTTGAACTGGTTAAATTCGGAAATACAAATGTGCAGGAAGGAAGCTCCGCAGAGTTTGCAGCGCATACACTTGAAGTGATGACAAAACTTTGTGATGTCCTCGGACTGATCCTTGACAAAAAGGAAGAGATTCTTGATGAAGAGATCGAGAATCTGATCGCAGAACGTCAGGCAGCCAGAAAGGCAAAAGATTTCGCGAGAGCAGATGAAATCAGAGGATTACTTCTTGATAAAGGAATCGAGCTGAAGGATACTCGAGAAGGTGTAAAATGGAAACGAATCTGATGCAGCTGAAAGAGTTGTTTCACCTGGAAGACCAGGATCTGCGGAGTTATTCTCCGCTGACTCTGGCATATATCGGGGATGGAGTTTATGAACTGATCATCCGGACAATCCTCGTTAAGAAAGGCAACTGCCCGGTAAACCGTCTTCACAAGAAAGCAAGCAGTCTGGTGAAAGCCGGCGCGCAGTCTGCAATCATGGAAGTGATTGAGGAAAAACTGACACCGGAGGAGCTGAGTGTTTACCGCAGAGGCCGGAATGCACATTCTCCGACTATGGCAAAACATGCAACAATGGCAGATTACCGTCGTGCGACCGGTTTTGAGGCGCTGATGGGATACTTATATTTAAAAGAGGATTACACACGGATGCTCACTTTGATCCGTATGGGAATCGGAGAGGACATTTTATGAGTGAACAGATAGAAGGACGCAACGCGGTACTGGAAGCTTTCCGTTCCGGAAAATGCGTGGACAAGCTTTTTATCCTTGACGGATGTCAGGATGGACCGGTGCGTACGATTGCAAGAGAAGCACGCAAGACCGATACGATCATCAACTATGTGTCAAAAGAACGACTGGATCAGCTCAGTGAGACAAGAGCGCATCAGGGTGTGATCGCGCAGGTTGCAGCTTATGAGTACAGTACGGTGGAAGAAATTCTTGCCAGAGCAGAAGAAAAGGGTGAACCACCATTTTTGATTCTTCTGGACAATGTAGAAGATCCGCACAATCTTGGTGCAATCATCCGTACAGCGAATCTTGCCGGTGCGCATGGTGTTATCATACCAAAGAGACGTGCAGTAGGACTGACATCCACGGTAGCGAAAACTTCTGCAGGTGCAATCAATTATACACCGGTTGCAAAAGTAACAAATATTGTAAGAACGATTGAAGAACTGAAAGAAAAAGGAATCTGGTTTGTCTGTGCAGATATGGGCGGAGAGACCATGTATGATCTGGATCTGACAGGACCGATGGGTCTTGTGATCGGAAATGAGGGAGAAGGTGTCAGCCGTCTGGTACGTGAAGCATGTGATTTCACAGCATCCATACCGATGAAGGGGGACATTGATTCTCTGAATGCTTCTGTGGCAGCAGGAGTCCTTGCCTATGAAATCGTAAGACAGAGACTGGTAAAAAGCAGCAAATAAAGGGGAAACAGAATGAGCCGTTACGATCAGTACAGCGACGAAGAACTGATTTTCAGACTGCGACAGGGAGAGACGGAAATATCTGATTATCTGATGGAAAAATACAAGGAGTTTGTCCGCAAAAAGGCAAGAGCCATGTTTTTGATCGGAGGAGAGACAGACGACCTGATCCAGGAGGGAATGATCGGACTTTTTAAGGCAATCCAGAATTACCAGCCGGATAGGGAAGCGTCTTTTCAGACATTTGCAGGTTTATGTATTGACCGGCAGCTTTACAGTGCGGTACAGAATTCAAACAGGCAGAAACATCTTCCGCTGAATACGTATATTTCGCTCAGTAATGAGGAAGAATCTGAGCATCTGGAAGGCTCGTGGGATTCCCGCACAGAAGACCCGGAATCCATTGTGATCGATCGGGAAAGTACGAGAAATCTGGAACAGGAGATCAGCAAGGTCTTAAGCCCGATGGAAAACAAAGTGCTGGATTATTATATGAAGGGATACGGTTACGTAAAGATTGCGGAGATTATGGGCAAAACACCAAAATCCATCGACAATGCGCTGCAGCGTATCCGAGGTAAGATTCGCAATTTTTCTCTTCCTTTTTTGATACAAAAGTAGTAAAATAACACTAACATTATTCAGAATATCGGATAGATGGTTTCTGTATATGAAAGGAGATACGAAGTTATGGCAAAGATTAATAAATATTGGGGACTTGTAGCAGTCGGAGCAGTTGCTGCCGCAGCAGCAGGAGCAATCGCAGCGCTTGCATTCCGCAAAGACCCGCTGGATGATTTCGATGACTTTGATGAAGATTTTGAGGATGAGACCGAAGAAGAAACATCCGGGCCTGAAGAAAAGAAAGAAACATCTGAAGCTTTTGAAGCATGGGATGAAGCAGAAGAAGCTGTAGAAAAAGCTGTTGAAGAAACCGCTGAAACAGCAGATGCCGAGCAGGCGGTAGAAGAAGCCATCAAAGAAGAGGAAGCAGCAGATGATAAAGAAGAGCAGGAAGAAGAATAAATCTGAATCCGGTTCGGTTTGATCATAAGAACTATGAAAACATAAAGGAGCAGGTCAGTACAAGCTGACCTGCTCCTTTATGTTGTATTATTAATTTCAGAAAAATTATTTCGGAAGACGGAAAGAACTCTTCAGAGATACGATACGGTTGAATACCGGTGCCCCTTCTTTGGAGTCGTGGATATCTGCACAGTAGAATCCGTTTCTTACGAACTGATAGCTGTCGTAGCCTTTGGCTTCCATAAGCGCCGGCTCTACGTAAGCGGTAACGGTTGTAAGGGAGTTCGGATTTACGTTCAGGGATCCATCTTCTTTATTATACACGCCTTTTTCTTCATCTACGATATTTTCATAAAGACGTACGGTTGCTTCTTTTGCGTTGGTAGCTTCTACCCAGTGAATTGTACCTTTTACTTTACGTCCGTCCGGAGCGTTGCCGCCTTTGGTAGCCGGATCATAAGTACAGTGTACAACACGTACGGTGCCGTCATCATCTGCTTCATAACCGGTACAGGTAACGAAGTATGCATTCATCAGACGAACTTCTGTACCGAGGAAAAGTCTCTTGTATTTACGCGGCGGGTCGATCATAAAATCGTCACGCTCAATATATAACTCTTTGCAGAACGGTACTTTACGCATACCAAGTTCCGGATTCTCCAGATTATTCTCTACAT